>JAZDLL010000114.1:0-11901 GCA_043802105.1 Candidatus Omnitrophota bacterium | reverse complement strand
TACTTCATTTTGCCATATTGCGTTAGTTTTTAGTTGGTTATTGACAATTATTGGTAATCATGGTTTAATACAGAAAATAAATTAGTGGGGAGGTCGCTAAAGCGGCCTGAGAGTTCTGCGTAATGAGCAGATTACCCTAATTACCTGATCTGGATAATGCCAGCGGAGGAAAGGAGGCGATGAGTTTTATAACCCTTATGTTATTGCGCATAAGGGTTTTTTGTTTTTCCGCAAAAATTATTCATCGGGTTTAACGAGAAAAGGAGAACAAAATGTTTAAGAAGGTAACTGAAGCGCAGGTTTCTAGGGCAATTGTCGGGGAGTTTAGCCGTTGGTTTATGGATTATATTGTTTCGGATGTAGTAATTATCGGCGGTGGTCCCAGCGGCTTGATTGCCGGCAGGGAATTGGCGGCTGATGGTTTCAAGGTGTTGATTGTGGAAAGTAATAATTATATTGGCGGAGGTTTTTGGATTGGAGGGTATTTAATGAATCCTCTGACATTTCGGGCTCCTTCCCAGGAGATTTTAGATGAGCTTAAAATACCTTATCAAGAGGTGGAGGATGGGTTGTTGGTGGCGGATGGCCCCAATGCCTGCTCTAAGCTTATTTCAGCAGCTTGTGATGCCGGAGTAAGAATTTTAAATATGACTAAGTTTGATGATGTGGTATTGCGTAATAATCGGGTGGAAGGGGCGGTAATCAATTGGACGCCGGTTTCAGCTTTGCCCAGGGCCATTACCTGCGTAGACCCGATATCCCTGGAATCCAAATTAGTGATTGATGCTACCGGCCACGACGCCTGGGTTTGTAAAAGCCTGGAAAAACGCAAATTGTTGAATATGGATACTTTCGGCCCGATGGATATCAATACTTCTGAAGAGGCAGTAGTTGAGAAAACCGGAGTAGTTTACCCGGGGTTATTAGTTTGCGGGATGGCGGTTTCCACGGTTTACGGTTTACCGCGGATGGGCCCTACTTTCGGCGGTATGCTTTATTCAGGTAAAAAGGTTGCACTGGTCGCCAAGGAATTATTACAAGAAGGATCTTTAGCGCTGAAACCATCTTTAAAACCTGAGTGCGCGGTTAGCTAAACATAAGAATTAAACTGAAAAAAGCACCTTTTATCCAAGGGTGCTTTTTTCAGTTAGATTTTATTCCCTCTTACGTCAATTACTGTAGGAGGTGGTAAAAATGCACAAAATAATCTTTAGTTTTGCAGTAGTTTGGTTAAGTGTTATGGGAAATACGCTTTTAGCGGGGGATTTTACCTGGGAGAATATCGGCCCAGCTAGCCTAGGTTACCAGGTGCTTCTGGTTAACGCGCATAATAACAAAATTATTTTCGCCGCAGGCTCTGGAAATATATTTAAAACTGATGATGGGGGCAAAAACTGGCGCAGGATTTTAACGATCAGGAGTCAATTGCGCAATATCAATGCTTTAGTTACGGGGCAAAACAACGCCAACCTCGTTTATGCGGCTACTGACAATGGGCTATACCGCAGTAATAATTTGGGTGAGCGTTGGCAGAGGATTTTCCGAGGTAAGAATAATCAGGAAAATCAATGTACTTCCGTAGGCATTGACGGACAGACAATTTTGGTGGGTACAAAAACCGGAGTTTTTATTAGTAGGGATAACGGCCGTAGCTGGCGTAAGCAAGTGGCAGAGCTAGACAATAGGGGGATACTTAATATTGATCTTGGTCCCGGACAAAATAGCATTATTTATTTAGCGGCCGAAGATGGGATATTTAAATCTTTAGATAGCGGCCAAAGTTGGGAGAGGATTTTTGTAGGATATGCCGGGGAAAAAATTGAAGAGGAATCTATTTCGCTTGATGAGGATGTTTCAGAGAGAAAGGCAAACGTTTATTTTGTCAAAGCAGATAAAAATAATACTAATTTATTATATTTTTCTTCGGCCAGGGGAGTTTACAGGAGTTTGAATCAAGGTAAAAGCTGGGAGAAGCTAACGGAGTATGGTTTATTAAATCGCGATGTGAAGATGATTTGTTTATCGGATAGTTCGCAGATTCTTGCATTAACCTCATCAGGAGTTTTTCTGTATAAGAATGAGCGCTGGTTAGAGGTTTCTTTTGGCCTATCCCCAGACAAGTTAAGTTACTTTACTCTAGACAATTTGAATAATATTTACATTGCCGGGGGGAAAGGGGTTTATAAATCTAGCCAAAATAATGTTTTTAATTCTAAGCACGGTTACTTGCTTGAAGAGTATCTTAAATATGAGCCCAGCATTAGGGATGTACAGGAGGCGGCAATCAAATTTGCGGAAGTAAGTCCGGAAAAAATATCGCAATGGCGTAAAGATGCCTCCAGAAAAGCATTTTTACCACAAATTAATGTTGGTTTAGAACGTAACTCGACGGATTTATGGCATTGGGAAGGCGGATCAACCACCAAAAGTGACGATGATGTTTTACACCGGGGCAAGGACAATGTTGACTGGGATGTTTCTTTAACCTGGGATCTAAGTGACTTGATCTTCAATGATGCTCAAACCAGTATTGATGTGCGTTCCAAGTTGATGGTGGAGTTGCGGGAGGATATTTTAGACCAGGTGAACAAGCTTTATTTTGAGCGTTTAAGAGTAAAAGGCGAGTTGGATAATTTAGCGCTTGAAGATCGGCGCAAAAGATTCCAAAATGAGTTGAAACTTGAGGAGTTAACCGCTTCTTTAGATGCGCTTACCTGCGGATACTATTCCAATCAATTGCGAATACTGGCGTCAAAACAACAGGGCTAAGGGAAACGTCCCCCTTTTCTTTTTTACTTGCAATTACCGGATGTTTGTGATAGCTTAAGAAATCTCCCAATTTTATTAACCCAATTATTATGAAGGATTAAAGTTATGAGCACGCAACATTTTACGGATGATAATTTTAAGAAGGAAGTACTGGAATCAGATTTGCCGGTTTTGGTGGACTTTTGGGCGGCTTGGTGTGGCCCCTGCAAAATGATTGCGCCTTTAGTTGATGAGCTAGCCAAGGAATATACGGGTAAAATGAAAATCGGTAAAGTGGACGTGGACACCAACCCTAAGATTGCTACTAAGTATGGAGTAATGTCAATTCCGACCATTATATTTTTTAAAAAAGGTAAAGTTATGAATCAACTCGTGGGTGCCGCCAGTAAATTAGAGCTGAAACGAAAGATTGAGGAAAATTTTTAATGCGTAAGATCTTTATTGCCGCCACCAAGCAGAATGACGGCAAGACGACGGTCTCTTTAGGGATAATCCGGAACTTACAGCAAAAATTCGGCAAAGTGGGTTTTATCAAGCCGATCGGCCAGCGCTATTTGGAAGAAGAGGGTTTAAGGATCGATGAAGATTCTATTCTTATCGAAAAGGTCTGCGGAATAAAAAGCGGGCTCAAAGATATGAGCCCGATTGCAGTAGAGAGAGGTTTTACCGAAAAATATATTACTAAACCGGATAAAAAAAATATCAGCAATCAGATTCAAGATGCTTTTCGCCGAGTTTCTAAAAACCAGGAGTTAGTGGTAATTGAAGGCACGGGGCATGCCGGAGTGGGGTCGGTGTTTGACCATTCCAACGCTACGGTAGCTAAGCTTTTAGGTTCCAAGGTAATTATTATTTCTTCCGGCGGGGTGGGCCGGCCGATTGACGAGATTATTTTAAATAAAGCTCTTTTTGAAAAAGAGGGAGTTAAGGTTTTAGGGGTAATTGTAAATAAAGTTTTACCGAATAAGTTTGATAAAATTAATCGGCTGGTAAGAAAAGGTCTGGAGAGAAAAGGAATTGATGTTTTAGGGGTTCTTCCTTTTGACCCCCTGCTGGCTCGTCCGACGATTGAGCAGATATTAGAAGAGACAGATTTTGAAGTTCTTTGTGGTAAAGAATATTTGGAACGCTCTGTAGCTAAGGTGATCGTGGCCGCTATGGAGCCGCGGGATGCCTCTCGCTATATCATTGAAGATAGCCTGATGATTACTCCCGGTGACCGCCACGATATGATCAATATCGCTTTAAACTGTTTTCGTGATACTGGCAGTAAAAAGTTAAAGATTTGCGGGTTAGTTTTAACCTGCGGGATTACTCCGGAGGAGCCGTTAATGGAGCTTTTAATTAAAGCCCAGATTCCGGTTTTATTGGCCAAATCCGATACTTATGATGTGGCTACCTGTGTGCATGATATAACCGTAAAGACCCGGCCTTGCGATAAAGAAAAGATTTTAGCAGTTGAAAAATTAATTAAAGAGAATGTAGATTTTAAAAAAATTTTGAAAGGGATTTAAATATGGATGCGATAATTAAATTGCGTAAGCTGGCGAAAAGAAAAATTAAAACTATTGTTTTACCGGAATATGAAGATGAACGTACGATTGAAGCTGCGCGGATTATTAAACAGGAATCACTGGCCATTCCTTTGGTTTTAACTCCGGATTTAATTGACAAGAATGAATTAGAAAGATATATACAGCAATATTATGAAATGTATAAGTCCAAAGACATTGATCTAGACACGGTAAGGAAACTTTTTTCCGATAGCCTTTATTACGCTGCGATGATGACCCGGGAAGGTAAAGCCGATGGCTTAGTGGCCGGGGCAATTCACACTACTTCCGATGTTGCCCGGGCATGTATCCGTTGCATTGGCATGGAGCCAAGGTTTACCATTGCTTCAAGTTGTTTTGTGATGGTGGTTCCTAATTGTCAGTATGGCGATAACGGAACTTTCATTTTTGCCGATTGTGGAGTTATTCCTGATCCCAATGCCCGGCAATTATCCTGCATTGCGCTAACCTCTGCTGAGCTTGCCGCTAAAGTTTTAAATCTTACCCCGAAAGTAGCTTTTTTAAGTTACTCTACTAAAGGTTCAGCCAAAACAAAATCCGCTGAAAAAATTGCCGAAGCCTTAGGTTTGCTTAAAGAACAATCGCCGAATATATTAGCTGACGGAGAGATACAGGCAGATGCGGCAATTGTCCCGGAGGTAGCGCAAATAAAATGCCCGGAAAGCCCGATAAACGGAGAAGCCAATGTGCTTATTTTCCCCAATTTAGAGGCCGGTAATATCGGATATAAACTTGTGCAGCGTTTAAGTGGTTGCCGGGCAATCGGGCCGTTATTTTTGGGGTTAAACAAACCGGCTAGTGATTTATCGCGCGGTTGTTTTGTTGATGATATTATAGACAGCGTAGCAATTACAGCTATCAGGGCGCAATAATGAAAATACTAGTTATTAATAGCGGAAGCTCATCGATTAAGTATAAGCTTTTTAATATGCCTTCCGAACATCTAGTTAAAAAGGGGGCGATAGAACATATTGGGGAACAAGGTTCAAAGTTTCCTAATCATTACTCAGGTTTAAAAATTATACTTGAGGAAATTAAGCTAGTGGAAGCGGTGGGGCATCGGGTAGTGCACGGAGCCGAAGATTTTAATAAACCGGCTTTAGTTGATACTCGGGTAATCCAAGGTATTAAGAAATGCTGCGCGATCGCTCCTTTGCATAACCCGGCTAATCTTTCCGGGATACTGGCTTGTCAGAAGCTTTTGCCTGGGATAAAGCAGGTGGTAGTTTTTGATACGGCATTTCATCAAAGCCTTCCGGAGCGCGCTTTTATTTATGGGCTGCCCTATGATTATTATCAGAAATTAAGGGTTAGAAAATATGGTTTTCATGGCACCAGCCATCAATACGTTACGCTAGAGGCCGGCCGGATTTTAAAAAAGCCGCTGCATAAATTAAAATTAATCACCTGTCATTTAGGTAATGGTTGCAGCATTACCGCCGTGGATCAAGGAAAGTCTGTGGATACCAGTATGGGTTTTACCCCTTTAGAAGGGTTAGTCATGGGTACGCGTTGCGGGGATGTTGACCCGGCTTTAATTACCCATATTATGCACAAAAAGAATTTTGATACAAAACAAATGGACAGAGTTTTAAATAAAGAAAGCGGTTTAAAAGGAATATCCGGTATTAGTAACGATATGCGTTTACTCGAAGAAAAGGCCAGTGCCGGAAATAAGCGTGCAAAATTGGCGGTGGATATTTTTGTTTATCGGGTTAGAAAATATATTGGTGCATATTTAGCGGTGCTGGGAGGATTAGATGCTTTGATTTTTACTGCCGGTATCGGTGAAAATCAGGCTTCGGTTAGAAACAGTATTTGTCAGGGGCTATTTGCCTGCCTGGGAAAGAAGCCTAAAATTCTGGTAATTCCTACGAACGAAGAATTAATGATCGCCCGGCAGACTTACAAATTGATTAATTCGCGTAAATAACTTACCGGGCACTGGGTGCTTGGCGTAAGTTGCGCGCTCATTATTAAGGAGAAATAAAATGTTAAGAACGATGTTAAAATCTAAGATTCATCGGGCAAGCGTAACGGAAGCTAATCTTTACTATGAAGGCAGTATTACTATTGATGGGGATTTAATTGCGGCCGCGGATATTTTAGAACATGAGAAGGTAGAGGTGCTTAATCTTAATAATGGTTTACGGATTGAAACTTATGTAATTAAAGGCCCCGGCGGCAGCGGGGTGATCTGTTTAAACGGTCCGGCGGCCCGCGGCTCTTGCCCCGGTGATCAGGTGATCATTGTTTCTTACGTAGCCGTTGATAATCAAGAGGCCAAAACTATTAAACCTAAAATTGTAAAAGTCGACGCCAAAAATAAAATTAAAGGTTAAAAGTCGACGTCAAAATAAAGGATTATAAGTCGACGCCAAAATAAAATTAAGGATTATAAGTCGACGCTAGAAATACAATTAAGGATTATAAGTCGATGCCAGAAACAAAATTAAAGATTAAAGTATTCGGGGATCCTGTTTTAAGAAAGAAAGCTAAGCCGGTGGGGCGGATTACTGATGAACACCGTAGGATTCTTAGCCAGATGGCTAAAGCGATGTATGATGATTCAGGAATTGGCTTGGCTGCTCCGCAAGTGGGCGCCAGCGTGCAATTAATTGTGGTGGATATTGGAGAGGGCCTTTATAAATTAGTTAATCCTAAAATTGTAAAGAGCCAGGGCAGGCAGTCAATCAGCGAAGGGTGTTTAAGTGTTCCGGGAGTTTGTATTAAGGTTAAACGTGCCAAAGAAGTTTGGGTACAGGCCCAGGATGAAGACAGCCGTTTCATAGAAATCCAAGCCAAGAATCTTTTTGCCTGCGTTTTGCAACATGAAATTGATCATTTAAAAGGCAAGCTGATTGTCGATTATGCCTCATTAATAGAAAAATTACGGATTAAAAGAAAATTAGCTACCCTGCGAACAGAAGTTAAAGCCTGCAAATTGCAGCTTTAGTAAAAGGTGAGCATTTGGAAAAACATGACTTAGTGATTATTGGAGCCGGGCCAGCAGGATTGACAGCGGCACTTTATGCCGGGCGCAGCCGTTTGGATACGTTATTGATTGAAAAAATGGCAGTTGGCGGCAGTATCCTGATGAGTGAAACCATAGAAAATTATCCGGGTTTTCCGGGGGGGATTTCTACGGAGCAACTGATGGGGCGTATGGAAGCACAGGTTAAGGAGTTGGGCGTAAAAATTGCCAACGACCAAGTAACGGATTTAGATTGCCAAAGTAGGATTATTAATGCTGTTAGCCAAAGCTATCAAGGCGGCGCGATTATTATTGCTAGCGGATCGCGTTTTAGGAAATTAAATGTGCCCGGCGAACAGCAGTATACGGGCCGCGGTGTTTCTTACTGCGCTACCTGTGATGCGCCATTTTTCAAAGGGAAAAAAGTGGTTATTGTGGGAGGGGGAAACGCCGTGGCTGAAGAAGCAATGTATCTTAGCCGTTTTGCCAGCTCGGTGAGCGTAATTCACCGCCGTAGCGACTTACGGGCTTCCATGATCCTGCAGGAGCGCATGCAGCAAAATGAAAAAATTAAATTTATTTTAAATAGCGTAGTTACTCAGATTAAAGGAGCGGCTAAAACAGAGGCCGTGACGATTAAAGATCTTTTAAGCGGCAAAGAAGATGATTTTCGCTGCGATGGAGTTTTTATTTATATCGGATATGAGCCGGAAACGTTATTTTTAAATAATAAGTTAAAGCTGGACGACGCCGGGTACATCCTGACGGATGAAAATATGGCTACTAGCGTTTCAGGGGTTTTTGCCTGCGGCGATTGCCGTAAAAAAGGATTTTACCAGGTGATCAACGCTTGTGGTGACGGCGCAGTGGCAGCTGATTCTGCTTATAAATTTATCGCCAGCCAGGAAAAATAAATGGAAAAATCTCCGACTACCAATAAAAAATTGATGGAATGGGTAAATAAAATATCCAAGCTTTGCTCTCCTGAGCGGATTGTTTGGATTGTTGGCAGTGATGAGCAGAAATTGATTTTAGAGAAAGAGTGTGTGGCCAGCGGTGAACTAATCCGGTTAAATCAGGAAAAGTTGCCGGGTTGTTTTTTACACCGCACGGCCCAAGATGATGTTGCCCGGACTGAGCATTTGACCTTTATCTGTACGAAGAGAAAACATGATGTGGGGCCCAATAACAATTGGATGTCTCCGCCGGATGCTTACCGTAAAGCCAAGGCAATATTTAAGAATTCCATGGCCGGCAGAACCATGTACGTTATTCCTTTTTCCATGGGGCCGGTGGGTTCGCCTTTTAGTAAGATTGGCGTGGAGTTGACGGATTCGCGTTATGTAGTTTTGAATATGCTAATCATGGCGCGTTGCGGTGAGCCGGTTTTAAGGCAGTTGGAAAAAGAAGATAATTTTACTAAGTGCCTGCATTCCAAAGCCCAGTTAGATGTTAAAAATCGCCTGATCCTGCATTTTCCGGAAGATAATACGATTTGGAGTGTGAATTCCGGCTACGGTGGCAATGTCCTTCTAGGAAAGAAATGTTTGGCGCTGCGTATCTCTAGCTGCTTGGCCAGGAAAGAAAAATGGATGGCTGAGCATATGTTAATTATGGGGATCGAAGAGCCTAATGGTCATATTGAATATATTGCTGCGGCTTTTCCCAGCGCTTGCGGTAAAACCAATTTAGCCATGCTGATCCCTCCTGAAGGGCTTAGGAATAAAGGTTACCGGGTTTGGACGGTGGGTGATGATATTGCCTGGATGCGGGTAGATTCCGATGGTTCTCTCTGGGCGATTAACCCGGAGACGGGATTTTTTGGCGTGGCCCCCGGTACAAATTCTAACGCCAATCCGAATATGGTTAAAACCGTTAAAAAGAATACTATTTATACAAATGTCCTTTTAAAAACGGATAACACGGTTTGGTGGGAAGGTGCCGATGGAGAAATACCTAGCCAGGGTATTGATTGGAAAGGTAATTCTTGGAAACCTAACACTTTGGATGCCGAAGGCAATGTAATTAAAGGAGCGCATCCTAATGCGCGCTTTACTACTCCGATTATGAATTGTCCTTCCGCATCATTCAGGCTGGAGCAACATCATGGAGTGCCGATCTCTGCGATTATCTTTGGGGGCAGGCGCCAGCATGTCGCCCCGTTGGTCTATGAGGCATTTAACTGGCAGCATGGGGTATTTGTGGGAGCCACCATGGGGTCGGAGCTGACGGCCGCTCAGGTAGGTAAATTGGGCCAGGTGCGCAGAGACCCGATGGCCATGCTTCCTTTCTGCGGTTATAATATGGCGGAATATTTTAAACATTGGTTAAATATGGGCAAGCTGATGGCTAAACCGCCGAAAATATTTCACGTTAATTGGTTCAGAACGGATGAACATGGTAAATTTCTCTGGCCGGGGTTCTGCGAGAACTTAAGGGTTTTGGAGTGGGTATTAGACCGCTGCAATGATAGAGTTAATGCCTTGCGCACTCCGATTGGTTTCTTGCCGTATCCGTTTAATATCGATCTAAGCGGGCTTAATCTAGCCAGCGGAGTTTTGGAGAAACTGCTCAAGATTGATCAAGCGGAGTGGCTGGAGGAATTAAAAGGGATTAACAAATTTTTCAGTGATTTTAAAAAGGATATGCCTAAGGAGCTCTGGAGCGAGCAGAGTGCTTTACTGGAGAGGCTAAAGAAAAATGGGTAAGCCGGTCCTGTTAAAGACAGAATTTAAGGATTTAGAGCTTTTTCGGCGGGGCAAGGTCAGGGATGTTTATGATCTTGGTGATCAGCTATTGATTGTTTCTACCGATCGGATATCCTGTTTTGATGTAGTTTTGCCCTGTGGTATACCGAATAAAGGTAAGGTCTTGACCAGCATATCTGTATTCTGGTTCGATTTTATTAAAGATATAATCCCGCATCACCTGATCACCACGGATGTGGATAAGTATCCGGTTAAGCTTAAGAAATACAAATCGGAATTAGCTGGCCGTTCAATGCTAGTTTTTAAAACTAAACCTTTAGCTGTTGAGTGTGTAGTTAGGGGGTATCTTTCCGGCTCAGGCTGGAAAGAATACCAGCAAAAACAGTCAATTTGCGAGATTAGTTTACCGAAAGGGCTAAAGGAATCTGAGAAGCTGTCGGAAATTATCTTTACCCCTACCACTAAGGCAGGTATCGGCCATGACCGGAATATTAACCAAAAATATGTCGAGGATTTAGTGGGCGCGGATTTGGCCTGCCGAATTAAAAAAATAAGCATAGACATCTATCAACGCGCTAGCGACTATGCTTTGGGTAAAGGGATTATTATTGCCGACACCAAGTTTGAATTTGGTATCTATCAAGATCAGTTGATTATTATTGATGAGGTGCTTACTCCGGATTCATCGCGTTTTTGGCCACTAAATGAGTATCAGCCGGGCAGGGCCCAAGCGAGTTTTGACAAGCAATTTGTGCGCGATTACCTGGAGACTTTAGATTGGAATAAGACTCCTCCGGCGCCGGGATTACCGGAAGAAGTAATCAGGGTAACTACCGAGAAATATTTAGAAGCTTACCGTAAATTAACTTCCCAAGTTAACTTAATCTAGATGCCCAAAGTTAAAAATACTTTATTATTTTTAGCAAGAATCGCCGTAAGTATCCTGCTTTTAGTCCTCTTGTTTAAAATTAATAAAATTGATCTGCAGGTTCTAATTAATGATATTCAGAGCTCGGATAAGCGGCTTTTAGCTACGGGTTTTTTATTTTTCTTTTTGATTTATTTTCTGGGTTTTTTGCGTTGGCGGATGCTGCTTAATGTTGTGGGGATCAATATTCCTTTTAAAAAATTAATCAGCACTTTTTCCGGGGGTATTTTTTTTAGCATCTTTCTGCCTTCCACTATCGGCGGAGACCTGGTGCGGGCGGCGGATCTAGCCGAACATACCAGGAAGGCCAAAGAGGTGATTGCTACGGTTTTTTTGGACAGATTAAGCGGTTATATCGGGTTAGTTTTTGTAATTTTGCCCGCACTTCTGTTGGGCAATGTCCTGGTGCTGGATAAAGTTGTTTTCACATCGGTGGCGGTAATAATAAGTTTGCTGGCGATTGTCCTTTTGGTTTTGTTCAACAGCGCCGTCTATTCTAAGATTGCCAAATTCCTCAGCACTCCGGGTTCTGGGAAGATTAAAGAAACCATTAAAAATATGCATCAGGAGATCCATCTTTTTCGCCAGCATAAAAGGATGATTATTTTAAACTTGTTTGTTTCTTTTATCATTCAGCTGGTCGGGCCGATTAGTATTTATTTTATTGGGCTCTCCTTAGGAGTTAAAATAAATTTTGTTTATTTTCTCGTTTTTTTGCCGATCATTAGCGCGATTACGCTTCTTCCGATTGCCATCGGCGGTTTAGGGTTAAGGGAGGGGCTGTTTGTGGTTTATTTTGCCAAAGCTGGGGTAATCAAGCAGCTGGCTTTGGCCATGTCGCTGTTATCATTTTCTTTTGTGGTTTTTTACGGGGCTATCGGAGGACTTATTTATGTCCTTACAGTACATCATCGACGCCTACAACCTCATAAACCATCCTGCTTTTAA
>JAZDLL010000105.1:0-4111 GCA_043802105.1 Candidatus Omnitrophota bacterium | reverse complement strand
CATTATTATTTTTTACTCCTTGTCTTTTACCTCAACGCATTTATTTTGAACACAGACCGGCATCGGGGACTGCGCGCAATCATTGATCATTTGCTCACACTGGCCGTAATAAGTATGCATTTTTTCATAAATATCGTCCTTATCCGTCAGTACGTTCACAAAATGGTAACAGCCGAATTTAATCAGCCGGCCGCCCAGCTCCAGGGTATCGCAATCGCTGTCCTGAAGGCAAACGTTGGCTTTAGCCAGATCCTCTTCGAGCTCCTGGTACAAAGCTTGACAAGTAGCTGACTGGTTCTGGGCAAACAGATAAACCGGCAGAGCCAGAAAAATAAAGATCAGCGCTAGTTTCATTATTTTTTCTCTTCCTTGTTTTTAATGGGTAAGAACCCCGCCATCTCTCCGATAACATTGACCAGCTCGGTATTGGCCGGAACCACAATCTTAGCATTGTTGGCTAATGACTTTTCAACTGCCTCCAGTTTTCGCAACACTTGGGCGTTGCCGGTAAAATACCTCTCGGCTGCTTCGTTAACTAATTTTATGGCTGCCGCTTCCCCCTCTGCCTCTAAAATGCGCGCCTGCTTAATACCTTCAGCTTTTTTAATCTCGGCGCGTTTTTGACCGTCGGCAACCGTTTCTGTGGCGGTGGCATAATCCACTGCGGCAATTTTTTCATTTTCCGCTTTGACTACCTTATTCATCGTTTCCTGAACATCCTTGGGCGGATCAATTTCTTTTAGCTCGGTCCTGACAATCTCTAAACCCCAGCTAGAGGTTTCCTCACAAAGGGTCTTATGCAGCTCAGCGTTGATCTTGCCTCTTTCGCTATTGGCGGATTTTAAGGTCAACGTGCCGATAATATTTCTTAAGGTGGTGCGGGCTAAGTTCACAATCTGCCACTGATAATTATTCACGCTATACTGGCAATGCTTAACATCATCTTCATCAGCCTTGACTTTGAAATAAACCTGCGCGTCGACCTTGGCATTCAAATTATCGTTAGTGATAATCTCCTGCGGCTCAGCGTCCACCATTTGCTCAGTTACATTCACCTGATAAATAACTTCAATCACCGGAATGATCCAGTTAAAACCCTGGTTGGCAAAACGATTATATTTACCCAACCGCTCAATCAGGCCCCGGTGCGTAGGACGCACAATCCTGATTCCCATAAAGAAAATTACTACCGCTCCCACAATGATCATCCCCATTAAGCCCATTTTTACCTCCCTGCCCAGAAGGGCGTACCGGCGCAATTTGCGCTACCTAGCGCACACCGCCGCAATTCCAATTAGCGGCGGGTGCCTTACTTAAGCGCCGGGTATTTTAGATTATATTTACTTGCTTATTTCCCTTTACCGCCTCGCCGATAATCCAGGATTTTAATTTCAGCTCGGATAATTTCTTCATTATCCCGCCAGCCTCTTCCTTTTGCACAATTAGAACCAAGCCAATCCCCATATTCAAAGTGTGATACATTTCTACATCTTCGATATTTCCCTTATACTGAATAAGCCTGAATATTTCCGGTACTTTCCAGGAACTTTTCTTAAGGCACACATCAATATTTTTCGGCAATATCCGGCTGATCTTATCGTAAAACGCTCCGCCGGTAATGTGGCTGATGCCGTGCACTGCCTGGCCATGTTGGCGCAAGAGCTCTAAAATAGGCTTAACATAAATACGCGTCGGCTCCAATAATTGCCCGGACATTCTTTTTAGCTCAACGGGTCCTAAAACTTTCCTGACTAAAGAATAACCATTGGAATGTAGTCCGCTAGAGGCAATTCCAATCACCACGTCCGTGGGTTTAATCTTTGAGCCGTTAATAATTTTTTTTCTTTCTACGACCCCCACGCAAAAACCGGCGATATCGTATTCACCTTCCCGGTACATTCCCGGCATCTGGGCGGTCTCTCCGCCGATCAAAGAACAGCCTGTCTGGCGGCATCCCGCATTTACCCCTTTAACGATATCTACCAGCACATTTTCTTTAACTTTAGTAAAAGCAATATAGTCCAGAAAAAATAATGATTCGGCTCCGGTGCAAAGAATATCATTCACATTCATGGCCACCGCATCAATGCCTACGGTATCATGCTTATTGGCTAATTTAGCAATCATTAGCTTAGTACCCACTCCGTCGCTTGAGGAAACCAAAACCGGATCCTGATATTTATTTTTATCCAACTTAAAAAAACTTCCAAAGCCGCCGATATCGGTTAAGACCTCCGGCCGAAAGGAGCTACGTACCAGAGGCTTGATCTTGGATTTAAAGATGCTGGCGCTTTTAATATCTACGCCGGAAGTTTTATAAGTAATCTTCTTCATTGCTATCTCCCTAAGTGGTTAGGGTTTTACGGGTCCTGGCTTAGGTGTTTTCTAGCGCTAGACGCGCTGCGAAAACACCTAAGCCACCCGTAAAACTAAAAACTTATTTCCATCTAACTCTATTTTTTAGTCTTTGCCGGAGATTTTCCGGTCCAGCAATATAAACAAAGTTTGCTTTTATCCAAGCCAATGGCCTTGATCATATCCCCAAGCTTCTGGTATTTTAAAGTGGTAGCGCCGATATCTTTAGAGATCCAGGCGACCATTTTTTTATATTCCCTGGAATTCTCATCCAAATATTTACAAACGCTCTTAGGCTCCTTGCCCTCAATAGCTTTAATTGCCTTACGCGCAGCTAATTCATTAATGCTGCGGGTAGAATAATTAAATTTACAGGGAAACATCAGCGGCGGACAGGAAATGCGCAAATGAATTTCCTTGGCCCCGTGCTCTTTAAGTTTTTGAATCGTATAATTCTTAAGTTGCGTGCCGCGCACAATCGAATCATCGCAGAACACAATCCGCTGACCCTTAATAATCTCCGGAATCGGAATAAGTTTCATTTTAGCCACTAAATCCCGGCGCGCCTGAGTGGCCGGGGTATAGCTGCGGTCATAGCCGGGAGTATATTTTACCAGGGGCCTGCGTAAAGGCACCCCGGATTGCATACTATAGCCAATAGCGTGGGCAGTACCGGAATCCGGAATGCCGGCGACCATATCCGCTTCAATGTCATCATCCTGAGCCAGCTGCGCTCCGCATCTTTCCCGCGAAGTCTCCACATTAATGGATTCATAATTAGAAGCCGGAAAACCCGTATACACCCAAAGGAATGAACAAATTTGATTGGCCTTAGAGCCCGGACGTTTTATTTTTAATCCTTGGCTGGTGATTAAAACTATCTCTCCCGGCTCAAGGTGCTTGACCAATTTATAACCTAAATTAAGAAAAGCCGAAGACTCTGTGGAAACCGCCCAATTGTTACCTTTTTTTCCAACCACTAAAGGAGTTAACCCTAATCTATCCCGGCAGGCGTAAATACCCTCTTTATTTAATAAGAGTATCGTGCAAGAGCCCTGAATTTTAGAAAAAACTTTTTCCACTCCCTCCACGATGGTTTTGCCCGAAATAATAATCTTGGCCGCCATCTCCACAAAATTTATTTTTCCTTCCGCCACTTCGGAAAAAGACCTTCCTTTTTTAAATAATTCTTTGGCCAACTTATCGGCGTTATCAATAAAGCCGTCGGTGACAATCGCAAATGGCCCGAATTTAGAGTTCATCACAATCGGCTGCTCATCGCGGGCGCTGATTACCCCGATCCCTTTATTCCCCGGCATTTTAAGGTAATCTTCATGAAACTTAGCCTTAAACTGACTGCCTTTAATATCATGAATTTTGCGCGTAAGCTCCTGGCCATAAACCGCCAGGCCCGCAAACTGCGTGCCTAAATGCGAATGATAATCTGTGCCGTAGTATAAATCTTCGCTGCAATCCTTTTTAGCCACCACTCCGAATAGCCCACTCATTTTAGTTTCTCCTTGTTTAACTAGACAATATGCGCCACATAACGCATTAGCATGCACCCCGCGCTAAATTGTATTGCGCGGGTGCGCGCTTTGCAGCGCGATTCTTTTTAATAAAATCAACTCCGTTTTTAAAAATCTGTAAACCGTCGGCTGCTTTTTTCAGTTGGTCTTTACGCGGATGCTGCGCAGCGTAAATGTGCCTTTCCGGATGGGGCATTAATCCTAAGATCCTACCGGTTTGATCACAG
>JAZDLL010000101.1:0-4722 GCA_043802105.1 Candidatus Omnitrophota bacterium | reverse complement strand
CTACCATTACTCTTTCCTTAATTTTTTTAAAAAGCCGGAAGAGGGCTTAAAAACGGTAGTAGACGCTGTGTTAACCGTAACAAAATCCAATATGTTTCTAATTTCATCCGAAGCATTTTCGTAAGCTGGCGAACTTTTAAGCATTAAAACTTTATCATGCACATTTTTAATAATGTTTTTTAATTCCTGTGTTTCTTCGTCCAACTTCTGCAGATAATAAATAAACGACGAGATCCCGATTACCACAATGATACCCAAAATGCCAAGAATTATCATTACCATTTATTCCCTCCTTGCAAAGTTGTTTTAATCAATTCATTGATCATAGCTTGCTTCCCCAGCAATTTTTATTTTAATTTGCTGCTTTCGGAATTCCACAGAATCTCCTGCGCGCAACTTGCAGCGAACACGATTTTCAACTTGGCCGTTAACCTTAGCTTCGCCGGCCTGAATACTTTGTTTAGCCTCTGCTCCGCTGGCTACCAGCTCCAACACTTTGAGCAAATTATCCAGCTCGATAAATTCTGATTTTAGTTTAAACTCCATGTTTAAGCCCTTTTATTTTTAAACGCCGGATGTTTAACAATAAGCTTCAGGGCCCGCCTAAGTAATCTCTTGCCCGGCTTTTGACGATGCCAAGGTGAAGCCCCTGAAGGATGGGGCAAAGGAATCAGTCCAAAAGAATGCCCGGCGCAAGTTACTGCGAACTTTCGGCCGATGATCTGGTCCAGTTTTTGCAACGGGATAAATTGGGCAATCGCCAATTTACCCACCGGAATAACCAAAGCCGGTCTTAAGATATCTAATTCCCGTTTAAGCCAGGCGGAACAATTTAACACCTCCTGCGGCAAAGGCACCCGGTCTCCCCCGGTGGATTTTTTCCCGGGAAAACATCGGCACACGGCAGCCATATATATCGAAGCGCGGAATTGTTTTTCGCTTATCCCCTCCGCTGTATTAAACCAGCCAAAAAGAGTCTTACCCGCAGTCCAGGCAAACGGCCGCCCCAACTTAGGCTCTTTATCCCCCGGCGCCTGGCCGACTAGCAAAATTTTACTGACCACCGGGCCGCCGCTGACCACCGGCGGATGCATGCGCCGGCATTTCCGGCACTGCCGCAATTTTTTAATATGCGCGACAAGTTTTTTAGCGGTAGCTTTACTATTTAGCTTCTTGCATGGCTTTATAAAAGGCATCGATTTTCTTGGCGAGCACATCTTGCGCTAGTTCACCTTCCCGTAATGGCATAGTGGAAAATTTTTCATTCTTACCTTTGGATATCAAATCTGCAGCCTCGGCTATAGCATTCTCTACGCCAGTTAGGTGGCAAACTCCAAATAAGCCGATTTTTTTCCCGGATAAATCGTTTTGCATTATAAATGTCCGCACCGCAGGAGTAACATTACCAAACCAGGAAGGCCCTCCGATAAGTATCAGATCATAATCCCGAGGGTTATGTTTGAGCGGATCAATAACCGTAGTCTTGCTGGCAATCGCGTCTTTGCCTGCAGAAAAAACGCTAAACAAACCGGTCCTTTTATGTTGGTCAATCAGCTGCTCCAAATCAGCAGCGAATTTTTTAGCCAGCTTCTGGGCTACCAGCTGAGTATGGCCGGTGCGAGTGTAATACACGATCAACACTTTTGTCTCTTTTTGCGGGATAACTTCGCAATAGAGCAAGCCAGGAATTAGCAGGCAGAACAAAAATAGAACAGCTTTTTTTCTAAACCTCACCATTACTTTCTCCTGCTTGCTTACTTATTCCTTAATTTTAAGGTCAGGAACTTTTTGCTGAAAAAAATCTACATGACCGCTATATTTTTTAAAAAACGGCTCAAAAGTATCCGCTAGAAATTTTTTATAAAAAATAAAGGCCACCAGCGCAATTAACCCCAATATAATTATCTTTCTGATCACCTAAAATCTCCTTTCACAAAAAAAGCAACCTCGATTTTAGAGAGCTGCTTTAAATTCTGGCTTCCTAACCCCATTACCGCTGGCTTTGTGCATAGATTGATAATACCGCTAGGAAACATAAAAGTCAAACTGAAAAGGTGATCAGCAAAAAGGGCCGAACTTGATGTCCAGCCCTCTACGACACTGCAGGTGGGAAAAATTTATCTGACTCTATTTAGGCTTCGGTTTCTTTTTGCATCCGCATGTTTTACACATGTCAGCCTCCTCTTTAACCTATCGCTCTTTGATTATATTTTATCACAAATTCCAAAATTGCAAGCAAAATTATTTATCGCCATGCTCAGCTTCCAGGCCCTTGTGCTTATTCTGCCGCTCCTGAAAACGGCCCTTTCCTTCTGCTTTACGCTTTTCCATGAGTTGATGTAACTGAACAACTTGCTCAGGAGTCAGAATCTCTTTTACCACAAAAATACCGTTTACTCGCTGATCAATCAATTGCCCTTGTAAAACTTTAATCTCGTTGATCAACGGCTCAACATTAGCCCGGATAACGGCGGGATCTTTTAGGGCTTGCTGCAATTGCTTCTCTTTTTCCATCATCTCTGTACGCAACTGCGTGGCCTTCTCGCGATGCGCCTTGCGGTTTTCTTCTAATTTCTGCTTTTGCTCAGGAGTCAAGTTCAACTCCTTGTAAATGCCCTCTTTTGCTCTTGCACCATCTGGCTTACCTACGTTTTGCGTCTGGGCATATACAGAGCTAATCGTAAGCAATGAAACCACTAAACCGATCATTACTAGTCTTGTCTTTCTCATAATCCGTCCCCCCTTTCACTAACTTAGACATTTAATAGTTACAAAAAGTTCCCTTATAAGAAATATTCCTCTATGCCTGTCCCCAGGTCATAAAGCGCGTATCCGTTTTTAGCGTTTAAACTGTAACCGGCAATACCTTCTGCAGCGTTTTGTTTACTCAGCATCACCTGCCTCTGAATAGAAACATTCGCAAAAACCGCCAGCATAATTATCACCGTGAAAATAGAAGTAGCTAAAACCAGCGCCGGCTTGCGTACTAAGACCAAACCCCTGAGCCGCTCAAGAAGGCCGGGAATCAGCCCCTCCTGCTGTCTTAAACGCTCCGCAATAATCGCATCGTAAATATTACCCCAGATACGCCCGGGAACTGGCTGGCGTTTTACCCCTTGAAAAAGCGCCCGCTGAGCCTGCAACTTTTGCTCTAATTCACTGCATGCCAAACACTGCTTAAGATGATCTTTTACCAGCTGCTCTTCCTGCCGGCCGGCTTCCTGGTCTAAATAATCGGCTTTTAATAATTCCTGTACTTTTTTACACTGGATCATGGCGATCTCCTCTCTGCCTCAATCAGCAGCGCCTGGCGCGCCCGCTTCAGGCGGGAACGCACAGTGTTCATCGGAATGTTTAAAGCGCCGGATATCTCCCGATAACTTAAACCTTCTATCTCTCGCAATATCAAGCAACTTTTATGTTCCGGGCTTAATTTATCTAACAGCGCATTAAGCCGGGCCTGGTTATCACTTTGATTAATTCCTTCCCTAGCCGGGCGGTTATCCGGCAAAGATTCAATTACGTTATCGTAATCCACCCTATCTTTTTCTTCTTTATAGGATTTACGATAATGGTTAATCGCGGTGTTCACCGTAATCCGGTATACCCAGGTCTTAAAAGTTGAACGAAAACCAAAACCTTTCAAGTTTCGGTAAATCTTCATAAAAACATCCTGAGTAACTTCCTCGGCATTGGCGCTATTGCGGGTAACCCTTAAAGCCACGTTATAGACAAAGCTGCTGGTGGCTTTATAAATTTCTTCAAAGGCGTCAATATTTCCCGCGGAGGCCCGCTCTAAGACATCCAGCGCAATATCATGCATCTCTTCAGTTTCCCCATAGATTAGACTAAATTTATCCGGAAAAAGTTCCCTTAAAACACCTCTATTATATCCGCAATCCCTGGCTAATCAAAGGAATCTTACTTTCCGTATAAGCTCTTTAACTGTTCTACAGTCGGATTGCCGGGGTAATATTCTCCCTGAGGCCCCAGGTAACCATCTCCTTGCCTAATAAGTACAACCGTGGTATAGCTGCCGTTGGAATTAGGGATATCTATCGATACTCTTTGGCCGGATAAATTTTGCCTAGCGATCACCTGCTGACTGACTACCGGCTCAGGAACGACCATATATCCTAAGGGGCAAGCCTTATAGTAGATATTATTAGAGTGATAGTACGTTGACCCGCCGATCACCAGGGTCCCATGCACGGAGGGCAGAAAACTAACCACTGCCCCGATCGGAGGATGGAAAAGAGCAATATCAAACCAGAACCAACTCGGTTTATAGAATCGGCCATCGTGATAAGAATATCTCTGGTGCCCCACAGTAATCATTTCTCGCGACCTTCCCCTATCCTCATTCCTCTCCCTATCGCGGGCAAAAACATTGGTGGATTGTAAAATCATAATTAATCCCAGAACTACTACTACCCCTAACTTCTTTGCAAAATCTTTTTTATTCATCCTTACTCTCCTTTCGTTTTCCTAAACATTAGACAACCAAGAAAACGAAAAAGTTCCCTAAAAAATAAAAATACATATCCCATATCCTGACAGTTTCCATTCTAATCGGAAAGGTGTACCGGTGTTGTGCTGGACAGTGTACCCTAAAAAGTCCACTTTAAGGGCATAAGATATACACTGTCCAGCTTAACTTAGGTACACTGTCCCGATTACTTTGGAAAGTGTTTCTGTGTAAAGTGTTTCTGTGTTCTTAGC
>JAZDLL010000092.1:0-4708 GCA_043802105.1 Candidatus Omnitrophota bacterium | reverse complement strand
ATAACCTCCACATCAAACTCTTTTACGGCTGCCAGGCTACCATCAACCACTACCCCAGGGGCATGATCACCGCCCATGGCATCAACGACTATTTTCATTAAAGCCTTCTCCTCATATTAATATCAAATATTAACGGGATTTCTTCTCCCCCTTCGCTAAAGCTTCGGGGGCCCTTTGCGCTTTGCGCAAGGATTTCGCTAGATAAAATCTCTACGGTGCTCAAATTTCTAACGGGATTTCTTTTTCTTCTCTTTTACCTTGATCTCCATGACCTGACGGCCGGCATAATATCCGCAGACCAAGCAAACCCGATGTGGAAGCTTTAATTGCTTACATTGCGGGCAAGGAGTTAAAGTAGTTACTTTAATCTTCCAATGCGTACGACGTTTACGACCACGTGCTGTTGAATGCTTTCGCTTAGGTAAGGGCACAGTTACATCCTCCTTGGTTTTTGTTTTTACCGCATTTTACACAAAGCCCTTGGCAGCTTAATTTGCATAAAGGCTTAATGGGGTAATCTAATATTATTTCTTCTCTAATGTTGGGTTTTAAATCAATAAAGACATCGCTGCTATCCAAAGCATAACTTAGCTGTACATCTTTATCAAATACCCACTCAAACTCACTTAAACAGCGGGAACAATCCGCGCAAATTACCGCCTTAATATTTAAATCTACGGAAAGCGCATTAGTAATCCGGGTTATCCGCGCCGCCAACTTCAGAGGATGACGAAACTTAATTAGATCTGTTTCCAGATCCAGTTCCTCGGGTTTAATCTCTTCCTCTAAATACAGGCCCTCTGCCGAAACCTGATTAATAATTATTTTCACTTCTTCTTACGTAATTTTTTCCGTAAGGCCTCACCCACAAAATCCGGGACAAAGCTGGAAATATCCGCTCCCAGCGCCGCGGCTTCTTTAATCAGTTTTGCGGAAAGATAACTGTAAGCTTCATGCGGCATCAAAAAAATCGTCTCAATATCGCTGCAAAGTTTACGATTGGTCAAGGCCATCTGAAATTCATATTCAAAATCCGAAAGCATGCGCAATCCGCGGATCAACACCTTAGCTTTCATCTTGTGCGCAAAATCTACCACCAGGCCGTCAAAATGTGTAACGGTTACTCCGTCCATACCGGCAACTGCCTTTTTAAGCATGGCCATTCTTTCGTTAAAGCTAAAAACCGGCTTTTTGTGCGGATTATGGGCTACCGCCACAATCACCTCCGAAAAGATCTCATGCGCGCGATTAATTAGATCAATATGTCCGTTAGTTACCGGATCAAAGGTCCCCGGATATAAAGCAATCTGGCACATTAATTAGCCCCCTAATATGTCTCGCTAATTACACCGCGATTACTACGCTGCTGATTAATTACCTATATATTACTCTTCGCGGTGTCTTACCAATTCCTGTTAAACTAATGTTTCTCCCTAAAAATTGAAAGCCAAGTATCACCGTACTTAGCTTCTTTAATTAAACTGAAATTTAGGCTATCCTTGGGCAGCTCTTCCAGCCTGGAATGCTGCACCACGATTAAACCATTGGGCGACAATATATCATAAGCCTCCAGAGTTTGCAAGATTTTTTTTGCCATCTCTTTAAGGTATGGCGGATCAATAAATATGATATTGAAGCTTTTTTTATCCAAGCTCAAAAGCTTAATTGCCTTTTCTGCTTCCAAATGATATAAATTACAGGCTGTGACACCCAGCAGCGCAATGTTTCTTTTAATCGCCAATATCGAATTATGGTTGGATTCTACCAGGGTCAATTCAGCCACCCCGCGGGAAAGCGCCTCAAAACCCACTGCCCCGGAACCGGCAAAGATCTCTAAAAACGTTAATCCGCTGATATCCCCTAAAATATCAAAAACCGCTTTACGTACCTTGTTCTGAGTAGGACGAATACCCCTGGGCATGTGTAATTTACGATTACGGTATTTTCCTGTAGTTATCCGCATTTTACCCCACTAAGATCAATTTCTCATACTCCGGAAACCTCTGCAGCAGCTTGGCCTTTAATAATTGATGCGGCCGCTCTGTTAAGCAGGCATCCTGATTCAGCAGGCCAATCGCCTCTTCTCTAGCCGCTTTCAATAGATGCAGCTGAATAAGCGGATTGGCAATCTTTAGCTCGGCTAGCCCATGTTGCCGCCGGCCAAAAAATTCACCCGGCCCTCTGATTCTTAAATCCTCTTCTGCAATATGGAATCCATCCCCGGAAGCTACCATCGCTGCCAGGCGCGCTTTGGACTCTTCAGTTTGGCCATCAGAAATAAGAATACAGAATGACTGCAGCTTACCCCTGCCAATCCTTCCGCGCAGCTGATGCAACTGACTTAAACCAAAACGTTCAGCGGAAGCAATAATCATACAAGTTGCGTTGGGAATGTCAATACCTACTTCCAGAATTGTAGTCGCCACCAAAAGATCCAGCTGTTTATCCTTAAATTTATGCATAACTTCAATCTGTTCCTGGGTTTTTAACTTACCGTGAATCAACCCCAGGCGGAATTCTTTAAACTGGCCGCTTTTTAATTCGCCAAACATCTTCTTGGCTCCGGCAATATCTAAAGCGTAGGACTCCTCAATTACCGGATAAATAATATACGCCTGCCGGCCGCGCTTAAGCTCCTCTTTAACCAAAGCATAACCTTGGGCGCTTTCCTTTTGATTAAATTCTAAAGTTTTTATGGGAAGGCGGCCTAGGGGTAGCGCATTAATCACCGAGATGTCCAAATCCCCATAGAGAGTAATGGCTAAGGTGCGCGGAATAGGGGTGGCCGTCATAATCAACACATCCGGATTATTGCCTTTCTTAGGTAAAAGCGCTCTTTGGCCAACTCCGAATTTATGCTGTTCATCAATCACGATAAAACTTAGATCTTGGAAGCTTAATTCTTCCTGCAGCAAGGCATGTGTTCCGATGACTAAATCGATCTTGCCCGCGCTTACATCCTGATAGATCTTTTCTTTCAGTTTATCCTGGCCGACTAATAAGCCTAAACGTAATTTGCGCCCATTAAAAGTTAATCCGGCTAATTGAGAAGATATTTTTTCATAATGCTGCCGGGCCAATATTTCGGTCGGCGCCATAAAAGCTGCCTGATGCCCGCTTTGAATAGCCGCCAAACAAGCAATCGTCGCCACCACTGTTTTTCCTGACCCCACATCCCCCTGCAAAAGCCGCTGCATGGCTTGGCTAGAGGCCATATCCGCTTGGATTTCCGCCAAAACCTTTTGTTGCGCGGCGGTAAGCTCAAAATGCAGACCGGAAATAAAACCCTCAATTAACCTGCCGCCAACCAGATGCCTGATCCCGATCTTCTCTTTACGGCTCAGTTTTCTTAAAACCAGCGGCAACTGAAAAAGCAGGAATTCCTCAAAACTTATCCGGGTGTGCGCCTGGATTTGCAAAGGTAAATCTTGCGGAAAATGAATATTTAACAAACTCTGCGCCAAATTAAGCAGCTTATGGCGGTTGCGTAGATCAAAAGGCAGCGGATCATTAATTTTAGGCAAAAATTCATCCAAAGCATTTTTAATTAGCCGGCGTAAACTGCGCTGGCTAAATCCGGACGGTAAAGTATAGATAGGAACAATCCTGCCGACATTTAATGAATCATCATCCTGACCATCCAAAAATTCATATTCCGGATTGGTCAACTGCAATTTCCCGTTATAAAGTTCAATCTTTCCGTAAAGAATTAAGAAAACCCCCGGCTTCAAATATTCACCAAGATACGGCTGATTAAACCAAATACAGGATAACTTACCCGTACTATCCCCCACCGCCGCTTCGGTGATACTAAATGCTCTCCTGCGCCAGGAGTTTCGCTGGCCGCCGGCTAAAACTTCAGCTTTAATGGTATAAATCTGCCCCTCTTTAAGCTCAGAGATATTGGCAAAATTCGTCCGGTCTTCATAGCGGCGCGGGAAGTAATACAACAGCTCCTCAATGGTGTTTACGCCTCTGGCGGTAAAACTTTTCGCCCGCTTAGGACCGATACCTTTAAGATATTGAATAGATGTAATTTGCATAATGGGTTATTATACTATAAAAAGAGATGGCCTTCTATCCTTTTAGGCAACAGTGATTGACTTAGTATCGCGCTTAGACCTAGATGGTGCGGTTAGAGTGAAGTTCGATTGCTGTAGCGCGCGGTGTAAATTAAAAACGCTATTCATCAAACCAGACGTTTTTAATTTAAAATGTTTTTTAAGGGTACTTGAAATTCAGAAAATTATATGGCATACTTCATTTGTCAGTGAAAGTTAACACACACTACAAGGAGGCTAGGAACGATAGCGAAAGCTATTAGGCCTATCACCTACAAGAACCCCGGAGGGTCATTCCCGGGGATTTTTGTTTACGGCGGGCACGACTTGCGGAGCGTCAGCGAACGCAAGTCGTTAGCCGCCGTTAATACTTTGCCTGCGAGGAAATCCTAGAGGATTTCAGAGCGGGAGGCAAAGTATCTTTCCAAATAAAAGTATTTTCACGTGGTTAGGCGCAGGATCTTTCCCATCCCATTACGTTCGTAAACTATCCAGTATTAAGGTTCTAATTTTATGGTGATATAAGACTGCTTAAAGGTTAAGGTGTGGAATTGGCGGGGGTTTTCGGGATCATAGTCATCGGCAGCACCATCAATTAAATTAAATTTAATCGCATTTTCCTTCGGCAGATATAGGTAATCGCCTTT
>JAZDLL010000059.1:0-2009 GCA_043802105.1 Candidatus Omnitrophota bacterium | reverse complement strand
TAATTACGCAGGGTAAAAAACTATATTGCAATCCGGAGATTTTACCTTATAATTAATAAATACAACGAAAGGATTAAAATGTTAAGAATATTACGCAACAAAAAAACCGCTAAAAAAATCTGGATTGGCCTGGCGATAATTATTATTCCGGCATTTGCTCTGTGGGGGTTTGGAGGAGCCGGAGGCAACAAAGAAATGACTTCGGTTGCCGGAAAGATTTTCGGCCATAATATTTCAAATCTGGAGTTTCGCGATTCCGTAATCGCCATCCGAACCATGGCCATTATGCAATTCGGCGATAAGCTTCCGGAAATCGAGAAATATTTGAATTTCGAAGGCCAGGCCTGGGAAAGATTAATTCTTTTATATGAAGCAAGAAAACGACGGATCAACGTAAAAGATAAAGAGGTTATCGAAGAGATCCAAAGTTCACCGTATTTTCAGGGCAAAAACGGCTTTAACAATAAAACTTATCAGGAAGCCCTGCGCTATATCTTTCGCCTGCAGCCGCGTATTTTTGAAGAGCAAACGCGGCAGAACTTAATCCTGGCTAAGCTTTTCAATCAAATTACCCAAAACTTTAAACTTAGCGATGACCAGGTTCGTCAAGAATACCTAAAAGCTAACGAAGAGCTAAGTATTTATTACATTGCCGGCCTGGTTAGTGAATTTGCCAAAACCATTAAACCCACGGATCAGGAAATTAGCAGTTACTTTGAACAAAATAAAGCCGCCTTTAAAGAACCGGCAACTAAAGATAACCCTGTGAGGATTCCGCAGTTGCCAGAAATAAAGGATAAAGTACAAGAAACTTTCATCAATGAAACCGCCAAAAAAATGGCCCTAGACAAAATAAATGAATGCGCCCAAAAGTTAAAACAGTCGGAGTTTAATCAGGCTGCGGCATCTTGCGGCTTAAAAACCGGGGTAACGGATTTCTTTAAATCTACGGGCATGGTTGAAAATTTAGGAGTAGGCCGGATTTTCTGGGAAAACGCTAAGAAGTTAAAAGAAAATGCCTCTAGCGACGTAATCTCTAACAGCCAGGGCTACTACATCATCAAACTTAAATCCACCAAACCCATTGATGAGAAAAAATTCCTGGAAGAAAAAGAAAGTTTCTCTCAAAGAATACTAAACTCTAAGAAAGGCGAGCTGTTCGCCGAATTCGTCGAACAGCTAAAGAAAAAGGCGCAATAGTTTCTATTGCGCCTTTTTATCGCTCCTCAGAATGACGAGGGACTAACCTACTTTTATAGAATTAACCGGACAGGAATCCGCTACTTCCTGCAAATTACAGGTTGCACAAACCTGCGTCTTAACATGAGCAATTCCGTCACCCTCCACCTGGAAAACATCCGGACATGACTGCTCGCATAAACCACAACCTACACATGTTGAAGCATCAACGGTAACCTTAGCCATCCTGTCTCCTTGTTTACGAAAACAACACTCACCACTAAGGGGACACCAACGCAATTCCTCTTAAGCGTTGGGTGCCTGCGCAAATTTATATTGCGCGGGGTGTCTTATCTTTCTAAAAGATTTTCAAATATCTCTTCATGATCTACTTCTTCACTTAAGATATGCGTAACTAACTGGTAAGTCACATTGTCTTTACCCAATGTCTTCTTGGCCAGCTTATTATAAACTTCAATTGCCCCTGCCTCGGCTTCGGCTACGATCCGAATAATCCGATTAATATCCGCAGTATTTTTGGGCGGCATTAAATATGCGGCATTCGCCCCCTTCTCTAGATCCATCGGGTTAGCTACCGGAACATCTCCCAGTTTGACGATTAAATCCGCTAATTCCGTGGCGTGCTCTAATTCATCTTTAGCTAACTTTTCCAGCATCTCTTTAACATCTTCATAAGCCCGGCCGGAAACAATTTGGGCCATGTACCAATAAAGATAATATGCCAACCATTCGTCACAATACGCCTTATTTAAATCCTTAACCAGATCCTTTAAACTTAAATCCACTATTGCCCTTGCTTGCTTTCCCAT
>JAZDLL010000021.1:0-8500 GCA_043802105.1 Candidatus Omnitrophota bacterium | reverse complement strand
TTGCGCCTGTAACTCTTCAGCCTGATCAACGCTTTTGCCTTCGGCATAAGACGGGCAGCCAAACTCAGTAATAAAGGCCGGCTTGCCTGCCTGCTCTTTAACCTGCCTCCAAAAAGACCCAAACCCGTAATCGCCGCGGTAAGCATTGGTACCGAAAATATCGATATCCGGAGAATTTTTGCCAAATTTATCCAAAAATAAAATATCTCCGCTACAGATAGCTACCGGATGCTGTGAATCTAAAGATTTAATTATTTTAGCCACTTCATTAGCAAATTTAAAATAAGCTTCCGGCTGTTCATTGGCGTTACAGGCATAACCATAAACATTCTCATTGCCCAAGAGCCAAAACAAAATATACGGTTCATCTTTAAATTCGTTAACCATTTTGGTAACGGAAGCAATCATATTCTTTTTATGTTCTTCGTTATTATAGTCAGTGCCGGGATTCCAAGCTGCTCCCGAACCAATAGCGTATTTGCCCAAAAAATCCCCCATAATTACGCGGATCCCGTAAGTATTATACATCTGACGCATTAACTCTTTATTTACCTTCAAAGGATGGTGATACAAGCGGATAGTGTTGACCCCCATATCTTGCATTAATTTAAAATCGCCGATCGCCGGCTCATCGCTATCCTGAATATTATTTTTATTCTGATCCACAAAAGAATCAAACGGCCCATCGATCAACCCGTTTTTGTTGAAATCCTCTTCCATCCAATTCCCCAGGGTCCCGTCATCCGGAGATTGCCCAACCTTAGTCGGAGCATAAGTAATTCCTTTAATAATATAAGGCCTGGCATCGACTAACAACTGCCAGTCATCATTTTTATATTGCACTAAACGCACCTTACCGTGGCCAACCTCTTTTTTAATGCCTAAAGAATCTGCGGTGGGTTTAATTTTAGCAGCCTCCTGGGTTAAATCAACTTTTACAAATTTTCCGGGATTAGAAATAACGGTATCATTAACAATCTCATTATCAAAACCATTAATAACATCAATCTGGGCCCCGATAAGTTTATAACCTAACTGCGGATTACGCCGCAACAAAAAATTTATTTTAGCAATCGCCGCCTGCCCGACATACCAGGGGGTATGCCAATAAGTCCAGCCGTAGCTGGCGGGAAAATGCACCAGGATAGAATAATAACATTTAATCGCCTGAGTAATCAAACCTGCCCGCTCAAGAATCAAACCGGTACAAAATAATTTTACCCCTTGCGGCTCAGAAGAGGTTGTCCATTTAACAAAGGCTGCCTCTAGATCCGGAGAATAAATAAAATCCCAGGCGTCGCCTTCCAGGCGCTTATCTTTAATCACCTGTTTAAAAATCGGATTCTTTCTAATCGCGCTGGAATTTGGATAAATACCTTCTCCGACTGCCGCCATCAGCCCCTCTTGATCCTTAATCACATATTGATAATCTTTAGTTGCGACATTTTTAAACTCGCCGTATTTTTCATAATCCACAAAATCTTCTTTGCCCGGATCAAACAAAACTAATTTTGTCGCCAGCTGGCTAACCTTTTTTTTAGTTTCAACTTCAATTGAGCCGGTTTCAATTTTCTTGATACTCTGCTCGGCCGCCAGCCTCAACGACCAAAACCAACCCCGCGGATCCCAGGCCTGGCCAAAAGAATACTTGTCCATGATTACTTTAAATACTTTCTTGGCCTGGTCATTTTTTTGCTGGCGCATCAGGCTTTCGGCCTGAATAAAATAACAGGTCGCCACATCATTCAAGGCTTGCACGGCTTCGATCTCTTTTTTATTTTTTGGCAACGCGGTTAAATCGGCCTGCTCTTTTTTTGCCTGCTCTTGGTATAAATCAATACACTCCTGGGTATATTTATTCGTTGCCTCAATATCTCTTTTGCCGTGGGCAATCCAGGATTTAGTAGTCAACTCACCCGAAGAAGGCTTACTGGTAACGGGAATAGCTTCCTGGGCCCAAAGATTAAAGCCAGGGGAGAGCAGCAAAGTCAAAACAAAAATCAACCCCCTCAACTTTGCCCAGGATTGATACTGAGACGGCATATTCTTTCCTCGCCCTATAGAACGAGATTTAAATGCCGCCGAATGTAATAATTTTAAGAGTTTAAATTTCATATTAACCGACTATCGCTCCCTGAGTAACTCCTTTAATAATATACTTTTGCATTAATAAATATATTAAAATAATCGGCAAAGCCGTGATGGTTAAGCCGGCCATCAACAGCGGATAGTTGGTGACAAACTCCCCCTGAAAAGACTGCAAAGCCACCTGCAGCGGCATATACGCGCGGTTGTCAAAAATAATTAAGGCCAGGATATATTCATTCCAGACGGCCAAAGCGTTAAAAACAATGACTACCGCCAAAACCGGTTTGGCCAGCGGCAAAGCCACATGCCACCAAATGCCAATTTTCGAACAGCCATCGATACGCGCAGCGTCTTCTAATTCCTTGGGCATCTTGTCAAAAAATGTTTTAAGTAAAAATATGCTGGTGGATAGGCCCACATTAATCATGCATAAGATATAGCCAATGGGAGTATTTCTTAAATGCAGCTTATTCAATAAAACATAGAGGGCAACAAAGCTTCCCGGAATAGGGATCATCATCGCCGCCATAAACATAATAAATAAAAATTTGCTTCCCACAAAACGCAGGCGGCTAAAAGCGTAGGCCGCCATCGAAGAAATAATCACAATCCCAAAGACTACCGACGCAGTGTAAATAATACTATTAAAAAAGTTGCGGCCAAACCCTCCCTCTTGCCAGGCTAAAACATAATTCTCCAGGCGAAACTGATGGGGAATCAAAGAAATGTCCTTAAAAATCATGTCCTGGGTTTTCAGGCTGGAAGAAATCATCCAGAGCAGCGGATACAGGCAGGTAATCGCCACGCTAATCAAGAAAAGATGAACCAGTGTGTTGACCACTACTTTTTTACTCTGATAATAAATGGCGTTTTTCATTTAAAGCTACTGGCCTTTCTTAGAAAAACGATACTGAATAAAAGATATTACCACCAGCACCATACCAAAAGTAATTCCTTGCGCGCAGGCATAACCAAAACGCGATGAGCCGCGCATGGAGGCTAAAATTCTTAAAACCGGCACGGAAGTATGGCCGGCAAATTCTCCTCCCACCAAACTGACAATTAGTACAAACACCTGCATCGTGCCCAGCACGGTAAGAATAGCCACCAGCACCATCACCGGGATCATTAAAGGCAAGGTTATTTTTCTAAATGACTGCCAAGCACTGGCTCCGTCAACCCGCGCCGCCTCGTAAAGTTCGCGCGGAATCGTCTGCAGGCCGGCTAAGAAAATAAGAAAACCCCAGCCAAATCCTTTCCAGCAGTGAACAATGGCTACAGTGGTAAGAGCAGTTTGAGGGTCAGATAACCAATTATGCGCCAGGCCCGGAAGCCCCATCCCGATTAGCGTACGGTTAATGATATTTGCTCCATCAATATCGTTGATGATAAAACGCCAAGCCATCCCCACCACCACCTCCGATAAAACCGGAGGGATGAAAAAAATTACCCGGTAAAAATTCTTCATTTTTATTTCCCGGTCGCAGGCCCAGGCCAGCATAAAAGCCAAAATGTTTTGAAAAGTAAGCGCAATCAGAGTAATATAGCTGGCATTCCACATAGAATGCCACCAATTAACATCCTGCAAAAAAATTTCTTTAAAATTTCCCAGCCCCACAAAGACCTTGGTGAAAGAAATCCCATCCCACTCAAAAAGCCCCAGCTGAAAAACCCAGATAAAAGGAATGATATAAAATATAGAAAATATCGCTACTGCCGGCAAGACAAAAACATAATTTTCTAAAGTATCTCTTATTTTCATTGCGCTCTTTTCTTGACTAATTCACGTTCTTTGATTTTTTGTACTTCCTCGGCTACCTGCTGGGGAGTTTTTTCTCCGATAATAATAGATTGGATACCCCGGTCAAAAGCCTCGATCACTAAAGAAAATTCAGAAACTCCCCAAACGTTCGGGTGCGTTGCGTAATCCATACCGCGGGCAAACTGCGCAAGAATCTCCGGAATCTTAGACAAGCTATTCTTATTCGCCGGCAGATTATTAGTAGAAGCAGCTAAATACGCCTGCTGATCCTGATTAGTCAACCAAATTAAAAATTTTACCGCTTCTTCTTTGTTCTTAGAACGCGCGTTAACCATAAAAGAGGAACCTGCTCCTCCCCAAATCGCCATCGGGTAGGCGTCAGATGCTTGCGGAGGAAGCATTGCCCCGTATTCTAAGCCCGGATTCATTCCTTTATAAACATTCACGCACCAGGAACCGTTAAAAGCAAACACAGCTTTTTCATTGGCAAAAAGCTGCTCGGCGGATTTATTAATCATGGTCACCAGGCCTTGCGCCAAGATACCGGAATCTTTCATTTGCTTAAAAATAGTAAACACTTTGATCCAATCCGGATCCGTATAGGCAACTTCGCCTTTTATGGTCGCCAACACCTTTTCTTTCCCCATAATATTAAAAGCGTAATTGTTGGCCAGGCAATCAATCATCCAGACCTCGCCCCATCCGGAAACCAGGCCCTGCATTCCGGCAGTTTGGATTTTGCTACCTATATCTAAAAATTCCTGAAGCGTTTTAGGGGGACGATTAGGATTTAAGCCCAACTGAGAAAAAAGTTTTTTATTATAGACCATTTGAATGGTCATAATATCTATGGGTACCCCGAAAATGCCCGGATTTATTCCATAGCTATTGGAAGGAGCAAATTCGTTCACCGCCAGCGCTTTAGAGAAAAAGCTATCCTTCCAATTATTATTGTCAGCCTCCATATAAGAGGTAAGGTCCAAGATATGCCCGGCTTTAATAAAAGAAGCGAAATCCCTCTTCTCGCCTAAAATACCAAAAACATCCGGAAGATTCATGCCCTGCGCTGCAGCGCGGATCTTCTGCGAATAAGCGTCCGAAGGAGCGTAAAGTTCAAAGTTTATTTTTACTCCGGTTAAAGTTTCGTATTTTTTTGCCAGTTCTTGAAAGGTTGAATCGCGGTCGGTCATCCAGTGCCAAATACTAATGGCAGGTTTTGAATCTATTTTTTGTCCGCAACAGCCTAATGCTGAAAATAATACAAAGGCGCCTAAAAGCAGGTTCTTAAACCACATCCTATACTCCTTCCGTTTGTCGTGGGGGGATAATACTATCCACTAGGAATAGACTATAAAAAGACGTAATGTTAAAACTTAACATATTTTAACCAACAGGTCAAGTTTTTTGTTGGTTAAATCCGTTCTTTAACCCTACCTGGAATTACCCCTAAAGTAGCCTCCGGGGTTAAGCGCGTAATAACCTGGAGATGCCCATAAGATCCGCCCTCTCCAATTCAATACCTGATTGATAGCCTCCTTGGCCGGCCAATCTTGTCCAGACAACCTGGCCCCTGGTATATAGCGGGTCGGTACTGTTAGGAACATCCAACCAGATCTCCAAATTAGCCTGCGATTCTAATTCCTGGTTAGTGGATAACCCCAAGCCTTTTGCGCTCACGTCAAAAGTCCGCGCCAGGCCTTCTTTTCCGTCCAAACCTATAAATCGCGCAGAAAATTCTTTCCTGAATCTCTCGAATATCCGATGATCATTCATCTCTTCACCTCCTTTCTTATTGTTAGTCTCGGCAGTTTCCAGCCACTGTATCTTTCCTGAATCATTATTAGGATAAAAAGTATTAATGAATTTATTAATCTTATCTTTATCCGCATCATTTATCTGGCTAAAATAAAGACCATAATGATTGCTGCCATTAACTGTCTTTTGCCAAGCTACCCAAACTTTAGCCTCGATAGTATAATTCTCAGAAAGCCGCAAACTCATTTTAAAGATTGTCTCCAGGGGTAATTTGGCATGCAAAATAATTTGCGCTCCCACATAATTAATATCTTTAATTTGGCAGTATGATTCATTGGCCGCCTGCTTTAATTTAAGCAAAGCGCGCTGATTGATCTGCCATCTGGTTTTCTTTCTACGATCGTAAATCACTTAAAGGTCCCCCCCACCAATGCTTAACTAGCAAATCATGAAAATTATTATTAATATACTGATCAAGCTGCTCTTTTGCGGTTTTATCAATGCGATTAAATTCCAGGCCGTAAATATTTATTTCGGACTGGTTTTGGCGCCAAACCACCTGCGCGCCAACGTTTAACTCCAGATCCTGCGGTAGAACCAACTTAAAATTTGAAAAAACTTCATCAAACAAATTTCTTCTTAAAGAAATTCGCGCGCCTGTTTGGCTGATATCTTCTACCACGCAAGGAATAGGACGCACCCCATTCTCAACAGTTAACTGTGCGCCTTGATTAATCTCCCATCTGGGCTTAATCCTGCGCTCATCCATGGTTGCCTCCTTGCCCTAAGTTACTGGGCCAGGTTAACTTACAAATATTATCTACCACTTTCTCAAAAAAATCAAGGAAAAAATTACTTTTTGTAAAGAAAGCGCTTTCTTCAAACCTCTTACAGCACAATAAGTTGTAACACATATTCCTAATAACTAATAGACATAAAGAAAACGTTTTTATAATCTTTTTTAAAATATTCATGGCATTACTTTTTACATCTAACTTAAAATTACTTTTTCTATTTACCATTAAAAATCCCCTAATCTTCCAACCCAAACAAAGGTAATTGTTCTGGCTCTTGAGTTGCCCCTGTGATCTCCGCCTCACTCTTAGCTCCTGCCTTATGTAAAGAGACCTGCCAATTTTTAGGTTTTTCCGTAAAGAGTATAAACTCCGCATCTTTTAAAGAAACCAATATTTCAGTTTGTAATTTAGTAGAAACAAATATTATATCTAAGCCCCCCTCCTTAAATTGCCCAATCAATCCGGCGCGTTTCCGGGTGGTAAGATTAAAAGCGTTGGCCAGGCGATAATCCTGGCCGGCAGTTTGACCTAATATTTTGGCGGTATCCGCAAGTTCAACTACCACCACAAACGGCCCCGGTCGATAATTTTTCATTAACTCTAATAATTCCACTAGCTTTTGAACCTTTAAATGGTTTACTTCATGTCCCATTAACCAGCCTAAAGCCTCCATGCCTCTAGACCCCAGCGCTTTAATTAACGCCTGACTGGATTTATTTCCTTCTTGAACAGATTTTTTACTTAAATAGTTATTTAAGACTTGCGGGCCCTTGCTTTGCAAATATCTTAAGGCGGTTAAAACCTTGCGCAAAAATGCCAGCCAATAATTAATTTCTACCGCCGGATGATTTAAAAAGTAAGGATTGGACATGGTCTTGGCAAGAGATTTAGTTCTAGCAATTAATATTGCTAATCTTGCTAATCTTTCCTGATTAATAAAAGACTGGCTGGTAAAAATCAAGCGGATATCCTCCAAATTAACTTCCCGGGCTAAAGCTTGATATTGCACAGATGAATACCGGCTCAAAGCATTCTCCAGGCTATCCAGCGACATTCTTAATTCTTTCAGTGAAGAGGTAATTAAAGAGCGCAATATTCCTTGGATTGTCTGTATATGTTCCAGGGCGGTTAAATCTTCAGCATTCCAAATCGGCGGCTGCAGAGCCTGTCCAACACCCTGACTCAGGTTACGGTCCGGCAGGGAAAGAACAGCTGTTTTTTCTTTTATAGTGGCTACCTGCAGATTATACCTGCTAAGAAATCTCTCAGAGGCATAGAACCTGCGCATGGCTAAAATAATTTTATCCGGCTCTACTTCGTTACCTTGCTGAAAATAAGTAATAAGATTATGCTCGCCTTTTCTATGTCTACGCGAAGACTCTTCGGTAAAAACAGCTCTTAATCTTTCCGGAATAATGGGGTAATTTTTTAGGCGCTCTGCAACCATCTTGACAGCTGCTGCTTCATCCGCCAGATAAACGGTTAGCATTTCCGAAGACAAACCTAAATGCCGGGCGATTACCCTTTTAACCGCATCTTCCTTTCTTTGAACATAAGCCCTTAATCCGGTTACCCCGGATGCTTCCCAGCGCCTTATAGCGGAAACGACCATCCATAAGCAACTCAATAATACCAGGGCATTTTGCTGCGTACGATAAGCATCGCTGTACTGCTGGATTATAAAAATCCTGATTTCTTCATGCTGCTTGAAACTTAACTCACTGCGATAAAGTTTTAAATAATCTAACCTTGGGTATCCCGGTATCATTCTCCTTAAATCTTCTACTGCCCAAGAATAAATCTGCCTAAGCCCAACAAAAACCTGCAGCTGATTTTCTAACGCCTGCGCCTGTTTATGCGCAACGCCATTATTTTCGGCAAGTTCATGAACCAGAATTCTTTCTAGGGATTTTTCTTTTAGATAAGAGCTTTCAATGTAGAGAATGAATCGGGAATCTCTCTGGAGGATATAGGCGCCGAAGGTGATCGTGTTCGTTGAGATTAATCTTATTTCGGATACTAATGGAGGCCCTCTTAAGATGCCTTTTCTGCTTAAAAATTCCAGATAAGGACTTATTATCTCCAGGGCTCTTAACAG
>JAZDLL010000058.1:0-2606 GCA_043802105.1 Candidatus Omnitrophota bacterium | reverse complement strand
AAAAAACTTATGATGATTTAAGCGACTCTTGGAGCAATAATCCGGGAGCATTCCAAAATATTCAGACGGGAGACGGTGAGTTTAGTTTAACTTATAGTTATTGGGATAGAAAATCCCAAGCCTGGGCGACCGGTTACGGCTGTGTCGATGAAGAGAGAAAAATTAATATTAATAAGGCGGAGCTTAAGGTTCTTGCGCGTCTTTTTAAGATGGCCTTGTCTTGCGCTGAGCCGCTGGCTGGCGAGCTGGCCGCTTGCGTTTTGGATTGGAGGGACGCCGACAGTGAGCTTTCGCTTGCCTCCGGCGGCGCGGAAGATTCTTATTACAATAACTTACCTTTTCCATACGGCGCTAAAAATTCCGATTTCGAGGTACTCGATGAATTGCTTTTAGTCAAAGGGTTTGACGATAATGTTTTTGAAAAAATTAAAGATTATGTTACTATCTATGGAGAAGGCCGGGTTAATATTAATACTACCTCGGAAATTGTTCTTTGTGCTTTAGGATTGGATGAGGATATCGCCAATAAGATTATTTTATACCGGGCCGGCCCGGATGGCGTTGACGGCACTGCGGATGATAATGTTTTTGTTTCTAACTCCGAGATCGTCCCCAGACTGAGCCAAGCTTATTCCTTCAGCGCTTCTGCGATAGAACAGCTCAATGGGGTAGCCGCTTTATTTTTGTCGGTGAGTTCCAATAATTTTTTAATTAGAATTACCGCCAAGCTGCCGGGAAGGAATTCTTTAACCGCATCCGCAGCTGTGAAGCGCGATGGCAAAATTCTCTACTGGCACCAGGATTAAATAAATGTTTAAATTCAATGTTAATAAATTGAGACTTTTATCCGGATTAACTAACCAGGAAGTGGTGGGGGTTAATTTTAGCGGGAATAATTTAAAAATTTCGCATATCAAAATTTCCCCGAACAAAAAAGAAGTAGTTAATCTTTTAAATTTAGATATTACCGGCCTTAACGATATTGATATTGCCAAGAGTATTCAGGTGGTCATCGGGGCCCTGAAGGGCAAAAAGGTGGAGGTGATTGATGTGGTCCCCACCCAACTGGTGATTACCAAAAACATTGAAATTCCTTCGATAGACAAGAAGGAGATCAAAGAGATCCTTAATCTGCAGGCCGGCAGGCATACTCCTTATTCGCGAGAAGAGATTATTGTTGATTACGTTGAAATAGGAACTTATAAGCACAGCTACACGAAAGTGCTTTTAGTAATTGTCGCCCGCTCCGTCGTAAAGCGGCATTATGAAATACTGGACCGGGCGGGATTTAGATTAAAAAGGGCGCTTTTGGCTTCTGAGGGGCTGGCCTTGGTAGCTTCTAAAACCTTAAAGCTGGAGGCTGAAAACGTACCGGTTAATATACTGCATGTTGATGAAAATTTTACGGATTTTAGTATTGTGCTCAAGAATAAGGTTATCTTTATCCGTTCTATCCCGATTGGTACTTTTCAGTTAAAAAGTGAAAAAGAAGTTTATCAGATCAAGTTTGTAGATGAAGTCAAAAGGTCGCTGGAGGCTTACTTGGGGGCAGATATCGAAATCAGCCCGCATATGTTAATCTTAACTGGTGCAGAGGGAGAGCTTAAAGAAATTGAAAGCTTACTCAATAGCGCAATGCATCTTCCGATAAAAGTTTTGTCTTATCCCGGTATTTTTAATCTTTCAGAGCTGGCTCGCGGGGCGCTGGCCAAAGCCCGGCAGGCATCTTTTTTTGATGTTTTGGCGCCTATTTTAAATGCCCAGGATATGAAAATCGACCTTATCCCGGAAGAGGCCAGAGTGCGCAGATCCATCGAGGAAAGGGGCAAGGACCTGATCAAAACCGGAATTTTCATTTTAACCATTTTAGTCGTAATTTTTTTCATCTTGGCCAGCAAGATCTTTTTTAAGGGTGCGCAGTTAGATAAGTTGGATAGCAAATATTCCACCATTAACCAGGAAGCCAAAAAATTAGAGAAGGATCTGGTAAAAATCGGCCTGGTCAAGAATTACCTGACTAACCGAGGTTATTCTTTGGAGGTTTTGACGGAGCTGCACGCTTTAGTTTCCGAAGATATAGAGCTTAATGAAATCCGTTATGACGGAGATAAAATTTCGGTAAAAGGATCGGCGGAGGCGATGAGCTCGGTTTTTTCTTTTGTGGACCGCCTGGAAAAATCAAAATATTTTAAAGAGGTCAAAACCAGATATACCACTAAGCGTAAAGATGGTTTAAAAGATTTTACGGATTTTGAAATTGTTGCCATGACGGAAAGGCCAGTCGATTGATTAAGCTGCCAAGCCTTAAAATGCTTCAGGTATTTCTAGGGCGTTTGTCAAAAAAAGATAAGATAATTTTTTATCTTGCTGTTTTGGTTGTTTCATTGTTGGTGCTGGACCGGGCGATCGTTTCTCCGGTATTTTATAAAATCCGCTCATTAAATAAAGAGATTCAGGATAAGCAGGATAATATTAAGAAAAATTTACGCATCCTGGCGCAAAAGGACAAAATTTTAACGCAGAGCGCTAAATACAGCTCTTTTTTGGGGGATTCCCAAGCTAGCGACGATGAACAGGTGACCCAGGTTTTAAAAGAGCTAGAAAGT
>JAZDLL010000029.1:0-20420 GCA_043802105.1 Candidatus Omnitrophota bacterium | reverse complement strand
TGGATAGCCATATCTTACATATCTATTTATTGGTTGCTCCGGATCTTTTGGGAGTAAAAAGCTTTATTCCTTTAATTGAAACACATAATACGGTTGTGCGCAGGGCTTTACGTATGAAGAAGGAATGTAATGATGTCTGTGATATTCTGGTGGGTCGGCACGTACATCCGATTTCCTGTATTGTTGGCGGGTTTACCAAGCTTCCGCGGGAAAAAGATCTAGACCGGATGCTCAACATTTTAATCGGCCTGCGTCCGGACATGGAAGCGACTTTAGAGCTGGCCAAGACCCTTAAATTTCCGCAGTTTAACCGCGAAACCGAATATGTGAGCCTGGTTAATGATAACGGTGAATATCCTATGCTTTCAGGAGACCTGGGCTCAACTGATGGATTGCGAATGGCTAAAAAAGATTACCGTAAACTTACCAACGAATTTGTGGTTAGCCACTCTAGCGCTAAACATACCAAGGCTACCCGGCAATCTTATGCGGTTGGCGCACTGGCGCGTTTTAATCTTAATCAGCATAAACTTCATCCTAAGGCCCAAGAGGTGGCTAGGGTGTTGGGGATGAAGCCCACCGTTTCTAATCCCTACCTAAATACTGTTGCTCAGCTAATTGAATGCGTGCATTCGCTGGAAGAGGGAATTGAGATTTTGCAGGAGCTTAAAGATAAAGGCGTGGATTATTCTCAGGAGATCGTGGTGGGCTTAAATGAATTGGGCACCATCCCGGTTAAGGCCGGTATCGGCATTGGTGCGGTGGAAGTCCCCAGGGGAATCCTATTCCATGAATATGAAATTGATAATAGAGGTAAGATTATTAACGCCAACTGCATTATTCCTACCGGACAGAACCTGAATAATATTGAACAGGATATGAAGGCACTGGTTCCTCAGATACTTGATAAGAGCCAGGAAGAGATTACTCTGTTGATGGAGATGCTGGTACGCGCTTATGATCCGTGTATCTCCTGCTCCGCGCATTTTTTGAATGTCAAATTTGTTGGCCGGTAATTTAACCAATCTTTTAACTCCCCAGGAATTTTCGCATACACTGATTATCACTGTAGGTAATTGCTTTCGCGCTGATGACGGAGTTGGCCCCTATATCGGTGCCGGCTTAAAACAGAGCGCTAAACTTTCGGTGATTGATGCCGGATCTACTCCGGAGAATATCATGGATCAGGCGATCAAGTTAAGTCCCGAAAGGATAATCTTTATTGATGCGGCGGATTTTGGTGGAGTACCCGGAGAATTACGCCTGATTGACGCCGAACATATTCCTCAGGCATCTTTAAGTACGCATAGCGTGCCTTTGTCGGTGGTCAGCCGTATTTTGCATGAGGATACTTTGGCTAAGATTTATTTTATCGGCATTCAGCCTAAAAGCGTAGAACATCAAGATGGTCTTTCTAAAGAGGTAAGCTTGGCTGCCGATGCGCTGATTAGGCATGTTAATGAGGAATTTAAAGATGCATGAGATTCATTTTTTGGAGGATTTATTTAAAGATATCCTACGGCATCTTAGCCAGCATAACGGCAAAAATGTAACCCAGGTGTTTTTGGAGTTAGGCGAGTTTACTGAGATTAATGAAGAGTCTTTAAGATATTTCTTCAAAGAAAAATCTAAAAATACTCCTCTAGAGAACGCCTTATTTAGTATAAAACATATTCCGCAACAACGTGTTTTAAGGTTGGTCTCTTTTGATTGTGATTAAATATGTGTTACGCTATCCCGGGAAAAATAGAGTCGATCGATAACAAGATGGTGGTGGTAGACTACTTCGGCGAAAAGAAGAAGGCTTACAATGAACTAGATGGCCTGGCGATCGGCGATTATATCTATGCCCAGGGTGGTTATGCGATCCAAAAAATCCCGGAAGATGAAGCCAAAAGCATTTTGGCGGTTTGGAAGGAGACGTTTTTCCAGCTGCAGGAAGTAGATCTAAAGCTTTCCCGCCTGGATCTTAATTCAGCAGCTGTTTCCAGGGAATTTTTGAGAATATTGGACAAAGCATCGGAAGGTAAGAAGCTTTCATGGCCAGAGCTCTTGAGTTTGATTAAAGAAAAAAATAAATTCGCCTTAAGCCTTCTTTTTAAAACAGCCAATTTCTTGCGTCAGAAGCACCATAAAAATTCTTGTTGCGTGCATGGGATTATCGAGATCTCCAATTACTGCGGCTGCAATTGTGATTATTGCGGTATCGCTAAGGGCAACTCGAAGATTACGCGTTACCGTTTAACTGAAAACCAGATACTAGAGGCTGCCCGGCAAGCAATTCAGGAGCATGGTTTTAAGGCGCTGGTCTTGCAGTCTGGCCAGGATAGCGGATATAGCATAGAAGAATTGGCGCGGATTATTCATAAGATAAAAGTTAATTGGCCAGCTCTCATTTTTATTAGTTTTGGAGAGGTGGGACTGAATAATTTAAAGATTCTTTATGACGCCGGTGCGCGGGGACTGCTTTTGCGATTTGAAACATCTAACCCTAAGCTTTATAAGCAGGTCACTGCCGGTAAAGATCTGGCTAGCCGCATTGCGCATTTAAAAAAGGCTTATGAGTTGGGGTATCTGGTGATTACCGGAGGCTTGATCGGTTTGCCGCAGCAAACTGAGGAAGACCTTTTAAATGACATCCTCTTAACTAAAGAACTGCATTCCGAAATGTATAGTTTCGGCCCCTTTATTATGCATCCCCAAACCCCGCTGGCTAATTATCCATCGCCGCAAGTCGAAACCGTGCTTAAGGTTATCGCCATCTCGCGGATCATGGATGCCGCGCACGCTAAGATTCTGGTGACCACAGCTTTAGAGACACTTGATCCGCAGGCCAAGAGAGAGGCACTGCTGAGCGGAGCTAATTCCGTAATGCTTAATGTTACTCCGCTGGAATACCGGCCACTCTATAATATTTACCCTGCGCGCGCTCATGAAAGCGAGAGTATAACCGACCAGATTAATGATACTATTGGGCTTTTAATGTCATTAGGCCGGTCACCCACGGATTTAAGTATCTAAAGAATAGAGATAAAAAGGTTTGATTTATCTATATTTATAGTGAAAAATATCACAAGAACACTTGACATATCTAGCAGATATGTTATTATTTACTCAGTTATTGTGAATAAAGGAGCAATATGAAGACAAATAAAAATTGCGTCATTCGGTTATCTAAGTATAAAAATGCCCTCAATCGACTGCAGGCTTTGGGATTTGTCAAAGTTTTTTCAGATAACCTAGCAGATGCCATTGGAGTTACTGCTTCACAGGTAAGAAAAGATTTCTCTATTTTTGGGATCTCCGGAAATAAGCGGGGCGGATATAAGATTGAAGAGCTTATTGAAAAGATAAATAATATCCTTGGAAAAAATGAACTTAATAAAGTAATTATTGTCGGGGTAGGGAAACTAGGCATGGCGCTTTTAAAATATAAAGGTTTTGAGAAGGAAGGGATAAAGATTGTCGCCAGTTTTGATATTGACTCCACAAAATATGTTAATGATGCTGACGTGCCGGTATTGCCGCTTGAGAAGTTGAATGATTTTGTCCGCAAGAACAATATCCGTATTGGCATAATTGCTGTTCCGGATATGGCTGCGCAGTCTGTTGCGGATAGCATGTTTTTGGCGGGTATCAAGGGGATACTTAATTTTGCTCCCATCAGGTTAACATCCCCGGAAGATAAAGTGCTGAATAACGTAAATCTGGAAGTGGAGCTGGAAAATCTGATCTATTTTGTAAATGTCCTGGATAAGACCAGAGAGCATAAATGAAGACTCAAAGCCTTAAAACGAAATTATTACTTTCATCATTTTTAGTTATTTTTATTTTTGCCTTTCCTATTTTGATCATGGGTTCGCGGGTAATTCAGCAGGAGATTTTTGCCCGCGCCCAGAACCAAGTGAACACTGACCTTAAAATCGCGCGCTCCGTATTCTACGGAGAGATCGAGGCGATTAAAACCGCTTTTAACCTTATTCCCTTAACTGTCAATTTTTCCGATGTGCGCCAGAAGATGGGGTTGGATTACCTGTATGTAGTAGATATCCAAGACAAAGCCAAGGTAAAAAGCGAACTGGTGCAGCGGGCCTTTCTTGGCCAGGCCACCGGGGGTATACGCAATATCGGCAAGGATGAGCTGATGGAAATCGGGGAAGATGTCTATCAAAGATCGGTTATCCAAATTCGGCCTACTCCCAAGTCACGGCGTACCTCAAAGACGGTGCAGGATAAAGCTATGGCTATCGGCTATGCCATGCCGGTTTTTGATCCGGCCAGCCGCGTTAAGAGCGTGATTTACGGCGGTAAGATTATCAATCTCGATTTTCCCCTGGTAGATAAAATTCGCGACCTGGTTTTTGAAAATAAACTTTATGAAGGCAAGCCGCTGGGGACGGTGACCATTTTTCTTGACGACGTGCGTATCGCCACCAATGTTTTGGACCAGCAGGGCAATCGGGCCATCGGCACCCTGGTCTCGGACACGGTGTATAAAAAAGTAATCGAAGATGGACAAGTATGGCTGGATAGGGCTTTTGTGGTCACCGACTGGTACCTGACCTCCTACGAACCGATCAAAAATATCAAAGGAAAAATTATCGGGATACTCTATGTGGGAATTTTGGAAAAACCGTTTAAAGATCTTGAAAAAAGAATTTTTATGGGTTTTTTATTAATTGTCGGGCTGGCCACGGCCTTGGCAGCGGTGTTTTCTTATCTGCTTGCCGCGGCGATTACCAGGCCGGCCACGGCGCTGCTGGAAGCGACGACTAAAATCTCCGACGGCAATTTGCAATATCGGGTAAATACCAAGAGCCAAATTAAGGAGTTGGATCGCTTGGCAGAGTCTTTTAATGAGATGGTCAAGGTTATCCATGAGCGAGATACCAGCCTAACCATTTCCAATGAAAAATTGGCGGCGTTAAATAAAAGTTATCTGGACCTTGTGGGTTTTGTATCGCACGAACTAAAAGGCGTGCTCGGGTCGATTATTATTAATATTTACTCTTTAAAGGACGGTTATTTAGGCGCGCTGGGGCCCGCGCAGAAAAAAGCCGTTGATTCTACTGCTCGCAGCCTTGAACATTTTGAGAATATGGTAAAAAATTATCTGGACCTTTCGCGCATCGAAAAAAATGAGCTGGAGCTTAAGAAAACTATGGTTGCCTTGAGTAAAAATATAATCATCCCGGCAATTGAAAATTTTGAGCGCCAGAGTCTGGAGAAGAAGATCCGGATTAATAATTTTGTTCCCGAAGAGCTTAAAGTTTGCGTAGACAATAGTTTAATGCTCATTGTGAGCAATAATTTGCTGGGCAACGCCATTAAATACGGCTCTAGCGCAGGGGTAATCACCATTGAAGCTAAAGATGCGGGTCAGGATGTGCAGGTGAGTTTTTATAATGACGGTACGCCGATATTAGAAAATGAGAGAGAATTATTGTTTAAGAAGTTTTCGCGCCTGCCCAATGCGGGGCAGCGTAAGGGAACAGGATTGGGCCTGTTTATTACCAAAGAGATTGTGGAAAAGCACGGCGGAAAAATTTGGGTTCAGCCACAGGCGCACGGCAATACTTTTATTTTTACTTTGAAAAAACAGTGAGGGCACTTGGCGATGAGTAACACTCCCCTGGAAATCCTAAAGAAGCTTAAAGCTGAGGCGATTCATGAAAATTTAAAAAAGTGGACCGCTTCCACCAGAATATATGTGGGGATGGCCACTTGTGAAATTGCCGCCGGTTCAAAGGATATCTTCCAGGTAATTCAGAATAAGCTTAAACAAAATAAAATCAAAGATGTGTATCTTTCCAAAAAAGGCTGTGTGGGCAGATGTAGTTTGGAGCCGACGGTCGAGGTGCTGGTGAGGGGTTTGCCTCCCTTTAAATATACTAATGTTGACAAAACAAAAATAAATAAAATTATTAGGAACTATTTGGTTAAGAAGAGCCGGTTGCCCCCGCGGCAGGAATTGCGCTATGACTATACCAGTAAAGATACTCTTACCGATAAGAGCCGTTTTGTATTCGGAGATTTACCTTATTTTGATAAACAGAAGCGGATGACGTTACGCAACTGCGGAATTATTGATCCTGAGAGTATTGATGAGTATTTTGCAGTCAGGGGTTATGAGGCGTTGGCCAAGGTGCTCACAGAGTATACGCCAGAACGGGTGATTGATGAGGTAACTAAATCCGGTTTGCGCGGCAGGGGAGGCGGTGGATTTGCCACCGGAGTTAAATGGCAATATGTGCGCCAGCAACAATCAGACCAAAAGTACGTAGTCTGCAATGCCGATGAAGGAGACCCTGGCGCGTTTATGGACAGGAGTACTATTGAAGGAGATCCTTTTTCTATTCTGGAAGCGATGGCTATCGCGGGTTTTGCCGTAGGTGCAGCGCAGGGGATTGTCTATATTCGCGCGGAATATCCTTTAGCGGTAGAGCGGTTGAAAATTGCTATTGCTCAGGCGAAAGAGAAGAACCTTCTCGGGAAAAATATCCTAGGAACGGGTTTTTCTTTTGACCTGGAGTTAGTGTTGGGAGCAGGGGCTTTTGTCTGCGGAGAGGAAACCGCGTTGATGCTTTCAATTGAAGGTTATCGCGGTATGCCCAGGACCCGGCCACCCTATCCTCCGGTCAAGGGGTTGTGGGGAAAACCCACGCTGATTAATAATGTGGAAACTTGGGCCAATATACCGGTAATCATCCTGGATGGTTATGAGTATTTTTCTTCTATTGGTACGCAAAATAGTAAAGGCACCAAAGTTTTTGCTTTAGCGGGGAAAGTTAAAAACACCGGCCTGATTGAAGTAGAGATGGGCACGACCCTGGGGGATATTGTTTTTGATATTGGAGGAGGAATAAAAAATGGCCGCAAATTTAAAGTAGCGCAAACCGGAGGGCCATCCGGTGGGTGTTTGCCGGTGCAATTTTTAAATACCCCTATTGACTATGATTCTTTGGCCAGCGCAGGTTCGATTATGGGCTCCGGCGGCCTGATCGTAATGGATGAAACCGATTGTATGGTGGATGTTGCCAAATTTTTTCTGGAGTTTACCCAGGAAGAATCTTGCGGTAAATGTACTCCTTGTCGTGAAGGGACCAAGCGCATGCTGGAGATATTGGAGAGAATTACTGCCGGTAAGGGCCAAGACGGTGATATTGAGAAATTGGAACGTTTAGGCAATACTATAAAAAAGACCGCTTTGTGCGGATTAGGCCAGACCGCTCCTAACCCGGTGCTTTCCACTATCCGTTATTTTCGTAACGAATACCAAGCGCATATCAAACAGCGGCGTTGCCCGGCGGTAGTCTGCGCCGAACTTTTTGTTTCACCTTGTCAGCACACCTGTCCGGCGCATATTGATATTCCGGGTTTTATCGGGCTTATCCATGATGGCAAGATGAAGGAGAGTATTGAACTTATTTTAAAAAATAACCCGCTTCCTTCGGTGTGCGGAAGAGTCTGCCATCATCCGTGTGAATCTAATTGTCGTAGAGGAAAAATCGAAGAATCGGTGGCGATCATGCTTTTAAAAAGGTTCGCCGCTGATTATACTGCCGGAGATAATTTGAGATTAGAAAGTTTTAAAGGCAGCCAGCTTAAGGAGCCGGTGGCGATAATCGGCTCCGGGCCATCGGGCTTGTCTTGTGCGTACCAATTAGCCAAGCGCGGGTATCGGGTAACCGTATTTGAATCCGCCAGCCAGGCCGGTGGCATGCTTGTCTCGGGGATTCCTGAATACCGGCTGCCCAAAGAAGTAGTGGCCAGAGATATTTTACGCATCCGGGAGGCGGGGGTCACGATTAAGACTAATTCTGCTTTAGGCAGAGATTTTTCGATCGAAGATTTAAGAAAAAAAGGTTTTCAGGCTTTTTATCTGGCGCTGGGCGCCTGGAAAGAAGCGCCTTTGCAGATTCCCGGGACCGATTTGTTGGGATTTATGGGCTCGCTTTCTTTTTTAAAGGATTATAATTCTGAGAGAATTAAGAAAATTCATGGCGTTTATTGCGCCACTGAAGGTAGCACGCAGATTGTTTTTACCGGCAAAAAGATCGCGGTGGTGGGGGGAGGAAATGCGGCGATGGATGTGGCCAGGACCTGCGTGCGGCTGGGAGCCGATCGGGTGCATGTTATTTATCGCCGGACCAAAGATGCCATGCCGGCTATCCCCGAAGAAGTCCAAGAGGCGCAAATAGAAGGAGTGAAATTTCATTTCCTGCTTATTCCTTCGGAAATTAAGGGCCGGGCCGGTAAGGTAAGCGCCCTAGAATGTTTTTATACTACTCCGGGAAAATTTGATTCCAGCGCCCGCCGGCAGCCGTGTGCTACCGATAAAAAATTTCTGCTACCGGTCGATATTGTAATTAGCGCAATAGGAGGAAAGCCCCAACTGCCTGAGAAAATGGTGAAAAAGTTTTCTTTCACGGAGTGGGGGACGCTGATGGTTGATCCGGCAACCTTACAAACCAATATTGAAGATATCTTTGCCGGAGGGGACTTGGTAACCGGAGGCGGCACGGTGATTGATTCTATTGCCCAAGGGGAGGAAGCGGCAATTTCCATCGCGCGGTTTTTTAGCGGCAAGAATTTGTATCAGGACAGATTTGTGGTTAAAGGAGAAAGAAAAGAGGTTCTCTATATCGACCCCCGCGCAGAGGTAAAGAGTGAATCTCGCCTTGTCCAGGCCAAAATGAGTATGGAAAAAAGGCTTCAGGCTTTTGGCGAGGTAGAATTAGGGTATACTAAAACTCAGGCCATGGCAGAGGCCAACCGTTGTTTAAGGTGTGACCGCAAAGAAAAAGAGGAAGAACATGGATAAGCAAGTCGTTCTTACTATTGATGGGGTAGCGGTGTCTGTGCCGGATACCTATACTATCATGCAGGCAGCAGAAACGATCGGCATTCATATCCCGCGGTTTTGTTATCATCCGAAATTAAGCAGTATCGGTGCTTGCCGGGTGTGTATTGTTGAAGTGGCGAAAGTAAAGAATTTTCCCGCCTCCTGTTGCACGGTAGTGGAAGAAGGTATGCAGGTTAAGACGAATACCTCTGCTTTGCGAGAAGCGCGCCGGGATATTGTCGAACTAATTCTTGATAATCACCCGCGGGATTGCCAGATCTGCGAGCGGAATAATAATTGTCAACTGCAGGAATTGGCGCATTCTTTGGGGATCAGGGAATTTATTCTTGAGGGAGAGAGGAAAAGGTGCCTTTTGGATGATTCTTCTGCCTCGATTGTTAGGGACGCGGAAAAATGCGTCTTGTGCGGAAAATGCGTCAGGGCCTGTACTGAAATCCAGGGAGTTAATGCTTTGACCTACGCCGGACGTGGATTTAAAACTACTATATCTTGCGCATTTAATATGGATGCCGGAGAAAGTATTTGTGTAAATTGCGGGCAGTGCACGCTGTTTTGTCCTACCGGTGCGCTCCTGGAAAAAGATGTAACCGGCCAGGTGTGGAAAAATTTAAGCGATCCGGATAAGGTTGCTGTGGTGCAAATCGCTCCGGCGGTACGCGTGGCCATTGGCGAGGGATTTGGTTTAGAGCCGGGAACAGATCTGACTTACCAGACCGTAGCCGCTTTGCGTCTACTGGGATTTAAAGTTGTTTTTGATACCCAATTTTCCGCGGATTTAACGATTATGGAAGAGGGGTATGAATTGGTGCACAGGATTAAAACTAAGGGTAAGTTTCCGATGTTTACATCTTGCAGCCCGGGATGGATTAAATTCTGCGAACATTTTCACCCCGAATTTTTAGGAAATATCTCAACCTGTAAATCCCCTCAGCAGATGATGGGCGCTCTGATTAAGACCTATTATACCGATAAAGCCGCAATTGACCCGGCAAAAATATACAGCGTTAGCATTATGCCTTGTACGGCTAAAAAATTTGAGGCGGCGCGGCCGGAAATGAACTCCAGCGGATTCCAAGACGTGGATGCGGTATTGACTACCCGGGAATTAATTAAAATGCTTAAGCAGGCGGGAATCAATCTGCCCGCGCTTAAAAAATCAGAATTCGATGCGCCGCTGGGAGAATCTACCGGGGCGGCTCCCATTTTTGGCGTCACCGGAGGGGTGATGGAGGCAGCGCTGCGTACCGCCTATGAGGTGGTTACCGGCAAAGCTCTGGAGAATTTAGAATTTCAAGCGGTGAGGGGATTTGAGGGGATTAAAGAAGCAACTGTTCAGCTGGATGGGCTACAGGTTAAAGTGGCCATTGCTTATGGCCTGGCCAATACCCATACTTTGCTTAATGAAATTGCCCATGGCAAGCGCGAGTATCACTTTATCGAGATTATGTCTTGTCCTGGAGGATGTATCGGAGGAGGAGGCCAGCCGTATCCGCAAGGAGCACTCGAGGCGTTGGATAAAGATTTGTACCAGAAAAGAGCGGATGGTCTCTATGGTATCGATGAGAAAAAAATAGTTAGGAAATCTCATGAGAACCCCCAAATTAAAAAAATTTATAGCGAGTTTCTCGGTGAGCCTTTAGGGAAAAAATCGCATGCTTTGTTGCACACGCATTATCATGTAAAAAATCCGCAGGGAATTACTGCTTGCCTGGGCAAGACGGTAAGTATTTCTTAAGGGGGCACGATGAAACACTCTACAAAAAATATTCCTAAGATCCAAGATATGGATTTTACGAAAAAAATGAGTTTGCTTAAGGAGTTTATTAAAAACAATAAACCGCTGCATGATGAGCAGTCCGGTCTGATGGGGATATTGCATAAGACCCAGGATATCTTTGGTTATATTCCCCGCTTGGCCATGGAATGCATTTCAGAAAAGATCCAGGTGCCGGCGGCGCATATTTACGGGATGGCCACCTTTTACAATTATTTTTCTCTTAAGCCCAAAGGGGTGTATCGGATTTATACCTGTAAAGGTACCGCTTGTTATGTGGGAGGGGGTGCTAGGGTTTTGGCCAAGGTACAAGAAGAGCTGGGTATTGATGTTGATCAGGTAACCGCAGACGGGCTATTTAGTTTGAACATTACCCGCTGCTTAGGCTGCTGCGGACTTTCTCCGGTTATGCAGGTTAACGATGATATCTATGTGCGGATGGTTCCTGAAAAAGTGCCCGGGATACTCCAGCGCTACCGTAAAATGCATCTGAAAGCAAAGATCCAGAAGAAGCGCTCGCCTTTTGCGCGTAGCGCTAAGTAAATATGGCGATTAAGGTGTTGATTATTGATAATGACTATGATTTTATTGAGGCGTGTAAAAATTTTCTCGAGGCTGCCGGCTATGAAGTCGCCTACGAACAGCAAGAGTCAGAGGTAATTGTTCAGCTGGAGCGGGTTCGCCCGCAGATAATCCTGTTGGATTTAGTTATGGATACTACGCAAAGCGGGTTGATCATTGCTGAAAAAATTAATGCCAGCCCTACGCTACGCTTGATCCCGATAATTTTTTTGACCGGATATTTTACCGGCGCCGGTTTACCCGAGAAGGAAAAAGAGATTGTCGCAAAATGGGCCAATGTGCGTAAGGTTTTAGACAAACCCGTGAAACCACAAGTGCTTTTGGAGGCGTTGCAGAAGGCTTTGCAACCGGCAACTGTAAATTAATAAAGTGAATTTCAAATATTAAGAAGGACAAAAAAGGAGGAGGAGTGGGAAAGAAAATTCTAGTAATTGATGATGATCCGGAGTTTGTAGGTGCTGTTTCAAATTTATTGGAATCCAGGGGGTATGCGGTTGTTTCTGCGCCGAATGGCAAGGAGGGTTTTAAAAAAGCCAAGAGCGTCTCTCCGGATCTTATTTTTCTGGATGTAATGATGACTGACAAAAGTGAAGGGTTTAACGTAGCCAGATCTATAAAAGCAGAACCGGCAACTAAAGATATTCCCGTGGTGCTGATTACCGGGATACGTAAAGATATGAATTTACCCTTTGGCTTTGAAGCCGATGAAAATTGGCTTCCGGTAAAAACCGTGCTTGAAAAACCAGTAAAACCTGATATACTCCTTAAAACCGTAGAAGAATACCTGGGAAAATAACGGTCTAACCAGTGTAAAATTTTTAGACATACCCTTAACTATGGATCAGAATAAACTATTACCGGAAGTGGTGCATTTAATTGAAAAATGGAAAGCTAAAGAGGGAAACCTCATTATGATTTTGCATGAACTGCAGAATCATTACGGTTATGTTTCCCGTCAGGCGGCGCTGCAGCTTTCTAAGATGCTGGATGTGCCTCTGGCCAGGATTTATGAGGTAATTACTTTTTATAATTTCTTTAAGTTGATTGCCCCCGGTAAGCATCGGATTGCTTTGTGTATGGGAACAGCCTGCTACCTACGGGGTGCCTCGGCAATTCTGGATGAAATAAAAAATATCTTAGGGATTCAGGAAGGCCAAACGACTAAGGACGGTCTTTTTTATCTGGATGTTGTTAGATGCTTGGGTTGCTGCGGGTTGGCTCCGGTAATGATGATTGATAATAAAGTTTATGGCAAGGTAAAGAAAAATGAAATTGCCGATATTTTGTCAAAATATATTAAAGAGGAATAACTAGCGATGAATAAATTGACCCCCGGTGATTTAGATAAAATGAGCCAGGATTCTTTTGATAAAACCAAGGATTGGATTAAGGTAGGTATGAGCAGTTGCGGGATCGCTGCCGGAGCGGATGAGGTTTTTAGCTTTTTTATTGAAGAAGTAAAGAAACGAAACCTTCAGATCCAGATAAAAAAGTGCGGCTGCGCCGGCGCCTGTTATGCTGAGCCTTTGGTGGAGGTAAGCGTCCAGGGGCTACCGCCGGTAACTTATGGGGCAGTAAATAAGGAAGTGGCGACCAAAATATTGGAAAAGCACGTGATCTCTAAAATGTTGGTTAATGATTGTATTTTTGAGGTCTTATCTTAAAAGTTAAGGGATGTTTAATTTATGTATACTAAGGTTATTTTAGTAAAAGATACGGATTTAAAAGGCCAAGATAAGACGCGGGAGTTTTATACTCGCTTGTTGGATTATCTTCGCGAGGCTAATTTGCATGCTAAGATTCAGGTGGTCAGAGTCGCGGATATCGGCGTGTATGAGCAAGGGATGGTGGTTAAGATACTCCCGGATAAGATTACTTATGTTAATGTCGCAGATTCTGATGTTAAAAGAATAATCGACGCTGTTTTTAAAGAAAAGGAAGTTATTCAGGAGTTAGTTTTTAAACCTAAAGCCCAACAGCACCGAATTGTTTTACGTAATTGCGGTAAAATCGACCCGGAGAGCATTCAGGAATATATCTTTGCCGGCGGCTATCTGGCCTTAAAAAAAGTTCTGGGTGAATTAGGCCAGCAGAAGTTGATTGAAGAGATAAAAATCAGCGGTATCCGGGGTAGAGGCGGAGCAGGATATCCTACCTGGATGAAATGGAATTTTGCCCGCGAGGTTGTTTCAACAGAGAAATTTGTCATTTGTAACGCCGACGAAGGAGACCCTGGGGCATATATGGACAGGAGTATCTTAGAAGGAGATCCGCATTCGGTGATTGAAGGTCTGATCATTGCCGCTTTTGCCATCGGAGCTTCTAAGGGGTATTTTTATATTCGCGCCGAGTATCCGCTGGCAGTAGAAAGAATCGATAAGGCAATTAAGCAGGCCTATGATTGTGGGTTATTGGGGAAGAATATCTTGGGCAGTTCTTTTAATTTAGATATAGATATCCGGTTGGGTGCCGGAGCATTTGTTTGCGGGGAGGAAACCGCGCTTATCTCTTCTATCGAGGGCAGAAGAGGAACCCCACATCCTCGCCCGCCGTATCCTTCGGTAAAAGGATTATGGGGTAAGCCTACGGTTATCAATAATGTTGAGACCTTAGCCAATATTGCACAGATTATCTTAAAAGGCGGCAAGTGGTTTGCGGGTATTGGTACGCAAACTTCCAAAGGAACCAAGGTTTTTGCGGTAACCGGCAAAGTTAAAAATTCAGGACTGGTTGAGATTGCCATGGGTGCAACTTTAAGAGAAATAGTGGTGGATATCTGCGGTGGGACATTATCCGGCAAGCCGATCAAAGCCGTGCAGACCGGCGGGCCTTCCGGAGGAGTTATTCCTAAAGAGCTGCTGGATACGCCGGTGGATTATGAAAATTTGCAAAAGCTCGGTTCAATTATGGGCTCCGGCGGAATGATTATTATGGATGATGATGATTGCATGGTGGATATTCCTAAGTTTTACCTGGGGTTTTGTGTAGAAGAATCCTGTGGGAAATGCGCACCTTGTCGTATCGGCGGTTTTCAAATGCTGGGTTACCTGAAGAAAATTTCTGAAGGAAAAGGTAAGCCGGAGGATTTAGGGCAATTAAAAAGGATATCTCAATCTATGCAGAAGGCCTCATTATGCGGGCTGGGTCAGACTGCTTCTAATTCGGTGCTTTCTACTCTAAAATATTTTGAGCAGGAATATAATGAGCACATCGTCAATAAGAGATGCCCGGCAGGAAAATGCAGCAGCCTGATCACTTATGTCATCATTGAAGATAAATGTAAGCGTTGCGGGATTTGTTTTGTTAATTGTCCGGTACAGGCGATTACCGGCGACAAGGAAAAAGGGTATTTGGTTATCCAGGATAAGTGCAGTAAGTGCGGTCGATGTTTTGATGTTTGTAAATTTAAAGCGGTGCTTAAAAACTAAATATGGCTAGAATAATTAAGGCGAAAATTAATGGTATTTTATTAAGGGTGGAAGCGGGTACTACCATTTTAGAAGCGGCTAAGCGGGTGCAGATTAAGATTCCTACGCTTTGCAAGCATCCGGATTTACCGGCTTCAGCAGCTTGTGGTATCTGTATCGTTAAAATCAAAGGTTCGCATAAGATGTTTCGCGCTTGCTGTACTCCGGTAGAAGAAGGGATGGAGATTATTACGCATGACCCGGAGATCGTAGAGATTAGAAGAACGGTGATTGAGCTAATTTTATCTAATCATCCCAACGATTGCCTTAAATGCGGCAGAAATAACGAGTGCGAATTGCAGAAATTAACGGCGGAGTTTGGAATAAAAGAAGAATCCTTTCCGCAATTCTTAAGGGATCTGCCGATCGATACATCAACTCGCGCAGTAGACCTGGATCCTAAGAAATGCATTCTTTGCGGCAGATGCGTCCATGTTTGTCAGGAAGGCCAGGATGTTTGGGCGCTGTCGTTTTTAGAAAGAGGAATTAAGACCCGGATTTCTCCAGCCGGTGACATTCAGTTGGCAGATTCTCCCTGTGTGCGTTGCGGTCAATGCTCGGCGTATTGTCCTACGGGGGCTTTTGTGGAACAAGACCATACGGCTTTAGCCTGGAAAGCTTTACAGGATGCGGATAAATATTGCGTAGTGCAGATTGCTCCGGCAGTGAGAGTTTCCATCGGAGAGGCTTTTGGCTATGTCGGAAAAAATTATACTAAAAAACTTTATGCCCTATTAAGGCGTTTAGGGTTTCATGCGGTTTTTGATACTTCATTTGCGGCGGATGTGACGATTATGGAGGAGGCTAGTGAATTTGAGGAAAGGCTGTTAGCGGGTAAAAGGCCGCTGCCTTTAATTACCACCTGTTGTCCTTCCTGGGTAGATTTTATGGAAAAATTTCATGGGGATATGATTGAGCATTTCTCTTCCTGTAAGTCACCGCATGAAATTTTGGGGGTGTTGTCTAAAACTTATTATGCCCAGAAGAATAAGATCGATCCGTCCAAGATCTTCATGGTTTCGATTATGCCCTGCACTTCTAAAAAATACGAGATTACCAGAAATAGCGAGATGTCGGCTTCGGGTTTTCAGGATATTGATGTAGTTTTGTCTACCCGGGAATTGGTGCGCATGATTAAACAGGCCGGAATTGATTTTGAAAGTTTGCCGGATGAGGAAAGCGATTGTATCCTTGGAGAATATGCCGGCGCCGGGGTAATCTTCGGGACTACCGGGGGGGTAATGGAGGCGGCTTTAAGGACCGCACATTATTTTGTCACGGGCAAAGAATTAAAAAAAGTAGAATTTGAAAATGTCCGAGGTTTAAAAGGAGTTAAAGAGACGGAGATTGAAATCGGAGGGAAAAAACTCAAGATTGCTATTGCCCATGGCTTGAGCAATGTGGAATATATTATTAATAAAATCAGGGAAGCCAAAAACAATAATCAGGAGATACCGTATCATTTTATTGAAGTCATGGCTTGTCCGGGCGGTTGTGTAGGCGGCGGTGGGCAGCCCTATATGGTTACCGATGAACTAAGAATTAAAAGGGCGCAAGCCTTGTATGAAGACGATGGTGCAAAACAGGTTCGCGCAAGCCATCAAAATCCTTATATTAAAAGGCTTTATAAAGAATTCCTGGGTAAACCTTTAGGAGAGAAATCAGAGAAACTCTTGCATGTGCATTATAAGGCCAGGCCGATTTACGTAAAATAAAATTTATTAAATCCTGCGGTAAGGAGCTTTTTAACTCTGAATCCAAGGGGGATGAAAACTTAAAATCCCAACCTTTGCGCAGGAAAGTTTTAAGCAGCAAGGTTGGGTTTTTTTGTGTACCTACACAACACCCGCGCAATTTGCGCTACTTAGCGCACACCGACGCAATACCAATTAGCGTCGGGTGTCTTATTAGCGCGGGGTGTCTTAATTAACAAGGGAGGCAAAGATGGAAAAACGTTTAGGTTTTGTGGGAATAATTATTCATAATCGAAAAAAAACTGCTCCGGAAGTTAATAATATCTTAACTGAATTTGGGGATTTAGTCGTCGGCCGGATGGGGATTCCGCATGTGAAAAAAGAGTTAAGCGTAATTGTGTTGATTGTGAACGCCACTACAGACGGTTTAGGCGCTTTAACCGGCAAGCTGGGTAAGTTGGGGGGAGTCTCGGTAAAGTCCGCTTTAAGTAAAACTGAGTAAATAGCGGGTCCTGCGAGGTAATCTTGTGAAGTATATTAATGAAGAAAAAATAAATAATTTACTCGCTGATACGGCTAAGTTTGAGCCTGGCCAGCTGGATATTATTTTAAATAAAGCTAAGTCGCTTAAGCGCTTAACGCTTAAGGAGTCTGCGGGGTTATTGTCGGTGAAGGATCCCGAGGGTATTCAAAAAATATTCACGGCGGCAAGTTTGGTTAAAGATGCAATTTACGGTAGGCGCGTAGTGTTATTTGCTCCGCTTTATATCAGTAATCTCTGTGCGAATAACTGTCTTTATTGCGCGTTTAAGTTCGATAATGCATCGCTTAAGCGCAAGGCTTTAACGGCCCCTGAAATTAAAGCCCAGATAGAATGGTTGTTAAGCCGCGGGCATAAAAGGATACTCATGGTTTGTGGCGAAGAGGCACCAGATGGCAAATCGAATATAGATTATTATGTTGAGGCGGTTAAAGCAATTTATGCTGCCAGCGTAAGTAAACATAAGATTAAAAGAGTTAATGTTAATTGCGCTCCCTTAAGCGTCAATGAGTTTAAACAGCTTAAAGCCTCCGGTATTGGTACCTATCAGATTTTTCAAGAGACATACCACGATCAAACTTATCGTCTGATGCATCCAGACGGACCCAAAAGTGATCCGGACAATAGGATGGATGCCGTGGATCGTGCTTTTAAAGCGGGAATAGATGATATAGGAATCGGCGCACTATTCGGTTTATATGATTATCGGTTTGAAACTTTAGGATTACTAAGCCATGTTGAGCATATGGAGAAAGAATTTAAGGTTGGGCCGCATACTATTTCTGTTCCGCGCATTGAGCCGGCAGAAGGTTCACAGTTATCACGGCATCCTCCCAATAAAATTTCGGATGATGAATTTAAGAAGGTGGTGGCGATTTTAAGGCTGGCGGTGCCCTATACTGGGATCATTATGTCTACTCGTGAGAATGCCCGCATGCGCGATGCTTTGCTTAGCTTGGGAGTTTCTCAGGTTAGCGCGGAGTCTAATACTTCTCCCGGAGGATACGCTGCCGCGGATAAAGAGCAGGCCGGCGGCCAGTTTTCTTTGGGTGATCAGCGTAGCTTGGATGAGGTTGTGGGCAGCTTAATTGACCATGATTATATCCCCAGCTTTTGCGCTGCCTGTTACCGGATGGAAAGAACCGGCGAAACTTTTATGCAATTAGCTAAACCCGGAACGATTAAAGGTAAATGTAGCATGAACGCTTTAATTACTTTACAAGAGTATTTGGATGATTTTGCATCTAAATCCGTGAAAGTCTCCGGCTATAAAATGATTAATCGCTATTTTAAACAGCTGTCTCCTGGCGACCAGGAGAGGTTAAAACTTTTCTTTGCGCATGTTGCCCAGGGGACCAGGGATGAATATGTTTAAGCTTGATGTACTGTTAAATAGGATCTCTGCATCCGCCTCGCCTGTTCTGGAGGATTTGGAGCAGGTTCTGGGTTTAGAAGATCCGCCGGAATTAGCTAAGTTGTTTAGTTTTGCCAATAACGTGAGGAAAGAATTTTGCGGCGACGGCATTTTTCTACGCGGAATTATTGAATTTTCTTCATTTTGCGACCAAACATGTTTTTATTGCGGTTTAAATAAAAATAACCGTAAGCTTAAGCGCTATCGAATGAATCAGGAGGAACTGCTTGAGAGCGTTGCCTATCTAGCCTACTGTAATATTAAGACGGTAGTTTTACAATCCGGAGAGGATCCGGCTTTGGATGCTGGGTGGCTGGCTCAGATAATCCGCCAGATAAAAACAAGGTTTGATCTGGCCGTTACCCTTTCGGTGGGAGAAAGAAGTTTAGATGATTACCGGCTTTGGCGGCAATCCGGAGCAGACCGTTACTTGCTTAAGATGGAAACTTTGGATGAAAATTTATATTCCTCAATGCATCCGCAGATGAGTTTTGCGCAACGTTTGCATTGCCTGGATATTTTGCGCGAATTGGGTTACCAGGTAGGCACCGGAGATATTGTCGGCCTTCCCGGACAGAGTTTAAAGATCCTCGCCCAGGATATCCTATTTTTCAAGCAGGGCAATTTTGATATGATCGGTAGCGGACCATTTATTCCGCATCCGGATACCCGGTTTGCCGCCTCTGACGCAGGTCAAGCTGCGCTTACCTTAAAAGTCATTGCTTTGACTAGGCTGGTGACTAAAAATGCGCATATTCCCGCTACGACTGCTTTGGGCAGCTTGGATCAAGATTACCGCTGGGAGGGATTAAAATGCGGAGCCAATATCTTAATGCCGAATTTTACGCCGCAGCCTTATCGGGCGCTTTATCAGATCTATCCGGGGAAAAAATGTATCGATGAACCGGTAAATGCTTGTAATTTTTGTATGGACGGAATGGCTAAAGATATCAGCAGGTTTGTAGATTATGGCCAAGGCGATTCTTTAAAGCTCAAGAAGGTGGGGTTAAATGTATAAAACGCCGGCAAGTAACAGATTACATATCGGAATATTCGGTAAGAGAAATACCGGTAAATCCAGTTTAATTAATGCGGTTACCGGCCAGGATACGGCGATTGTTTCGCAGGTTCCCGGAACAACCACCGATCCGGTGTATAAGGCCATGGAAATTTTGCCCATTGGCCCCTGCATGCTAATTGATACCGCCGGGATTGATGATGCGGGAATATTAGGAGAAGAAAGGGTTAAGCGTACTTTAGTGGTATTAAGAAAAACAGATTTGGGCCTGATTGTCGTTTCCCCGGAAACAATCATTGATAATTTTGAAGAAGAGCTGATTAAAACTTTTCGAAATAAAAAATTACCGTTTTTGTTTGTGATTAATAAATGTGAATTAGGCAAGAGCCAAGCGCAGGATTATTTAGAAAAGAATAAAATTGCTTTTATTAAAGTAAGTTCAAAAACTAAGCAGGGGATTGAAGAGCTTAAAACCAAGATCATGGGGATGGCTCCCGGCCATTGGTCACCTGTTCCCCTGATTGGCGATATTATTAGCCCTAAAGATGTGATTATTTTAGTCTGTCCCATTGATAGCGCGATGCCGCAAGGACGGTTAATTTTGCCACAGGTACAGGTTATGCGTGATTGCTTGGATAATAATGCGATTGCTTTGGTTACTAAAGAGACGGAATTGTTAGATTGTCTTAAAGCTTTAAAAGAAAAACCCCGTTTGGTGATTACGGATTCGCAGGTTTTCGAGGATGTATGCGATATGCTGCCCGCTGATCTGCCCCTAACTTCTTTTTCAACTGTTTTTGCCAGGCATAAAGGCGACCTTAACGCTTATATCCGCGGAGTGTATACCTTGGAGAAATTAAAAGACGGGGATGAAATTTTAATTGCTGAGGCCTGTACACATCATGTGCAGCCGGAAGATATCGGCCGCACTAAAATACCTACTTGGTTGTTGAATTATACTAAAAAAGATTTACACTATGAAGTAACTGCCGGAGGGGATTTCCCCGAGGATTTAAGCCGCTATAAACTGATCATTTCCTGTGGCGGCTGCATGGTCAACCGGG
>JAZDLL010000012.1:0-2670 GCA_043802105.1 Candidatus Omnitrophota bacterium | reverse complement strand
ATCCGCATTATGGTTTCGGTTCTAACATGAACCCCTGCATTGATTGTAAGATTTTGATGTTTAGCCAGGCTAAAGAATTAATGTCGCAGCTGGGAGCTAAGTTTATTATTACCGGTGAGGTGCTTGGGCAGCGTCCGATGTCTCAAAATAAGCAGGCTTTAAAGTTAATTCGCCACAGCAGCGGGCTGGATGATTTGTTGTTGCGGCCGCTCTCGGCGCAGTTCTTTCCCCCGAGTTTAGCGGAAAAAGAAGGCTGGGTTAAACGAGAGAAGCTGCTTAATTTTAACGGCCGGATACGCACTCCGCAGATGCAATTAGCTAAAGATTTGGGCCTTAATGCTTATGCCACTCCTGCCGGAGGATGCTTGTTGACGGATCCTGGTTTTGCTAGAAGGTTAGTCGAACTCCTGGCGCATGATGAATTGAATTTGGAGAATCTGGAGCTTTTAAAAATTGGCCGGCATTTTCGTTTAGGGGGCAGTACCCGGTTAGTGGTGGGCAGGGATGAAGGTGAAAATAATCGGCTTGCGCAGTTAGCCCATGTGGGGGACTATTTATTCAGCCCGCAGAAAGATCTGGCCGGCCCTACTTGCCTGGCCAGAGGGGTAATGAATCAAGAATTGATCTTTTTATCTTCCCAGATAACTTCTGCCTATACGGATGTTGCGGGTTTAGAGAAAATAGAGGTGCTTTACCGGCAGATTCCTGGCTCTCAAGATAGCGTGCATCAGATATCCCCTTTGCCCAAAGCAAGGTTTACCCATTTATTCATATGAAAGAAGCCCAGCTTTATGAGCGCTTAGAAAAACTGCAGGTGTCCTGTCAGCTTTGTGCACATCGCTGTAAAATTCCAGAGGGTAAATTTGGTTTTTGCGGGGTTAGGCAGAATATTTCAGGTATTTTGTATACACATAATTATGCTAAGCTGGTAGCAGTTAATATTGATCCGGTTGAAAAGAAGCCGCTGTACCATTTCTTTCCCGGGACATTAACTTTTTCGATTGCCGGGGCAGGGTGTAATTTTCGTTGCGGTTTCTGTCAGAATTGGGAAATTTCTCAGGCTAGCTCTGCTGGCCAGCATTGGGGAGAGGATTTTAGCGCGGATAAAGTTATTAAACTGGCCCAACAGAACAATTGCCGTAGTATTGCCTATACGTATACCGAGCCAACGATTTATTTTGAATTTGCTCTAGAAACCGCCAAGTTGGCTAAGGAAGCCGGCCTGCGTAATATTTTTGTGACTAATGGCTACCTGACTTCGGAGGCAATCTCTTTACTTAACCCCTATTTGGATGCCGCTAATATTGATCTGAAGTTTTTTAAGGAGAGCTCTTATCAAAAAATATGTTCAGCTAAGCTTAGCCCGGTGCTGGATGCCATACAATTATTACAGGCTGCCGGAGTATGGATTGAGATTACGACTTTGGTTATTCCCGGCCAGAATGACACCCGGGAGGAGTTGACGGCCACCGCCAAGTTTATTGCTGCGGTAAATCCGGATATCCCCTGGCATATCTCGCGTTTTCATGCCGATTATAAGTTTAAAGATTATGCCCCTACTCCTGAAGGCACCCTTAAATTAGCCTATGATGCAGGTATAAACCAAGGATTGCATCACGTATATGTTGGTAACTTTGGCTCCTGGGGGCAAGATACTTTATGCCCCGGGTGCCGGAAGCTTTTGATTAAGCGGGAGGGGTTTGAGATCTTAGAATCCCATCTGGCGCAAAATAGGTGTATATTTTGTCAGACGGCTTTAGCCGGAGTGTTTTATTAAGATTGGTATTGACAGGTTTGGGGGTTGGGTTTAAAATAACTTAACTAGCTTGATTTAGCCACGAGATTACCCCTATCAGCTTATAGGGGTATATTTTTACATCTTTTATATGGCACCAGAGAACAATCAATTTAATCCTAAAAAGTGCATTGTCTTCTTTGATTTCGACAATACAATTGCTACTTGTGATGTTTTTGATAATATGCTTTTGCTTTTTTCCAAAGATGACCGTTGGGTGGAATTGGAAAAAAGATGGAAATCTGGTCGGATCGGCTCCAAGACTTGCCTGGAAGGTCAGCTGCGGGGCATGGATTTGAATAAAAAATCCTTAGATGCTTATTTGCCCAAGATAAAACTGGATCCTTATTTTAAACCGATCTATAGGTTTTTGTTGGCCAAGAAAGTTAAAACCCTGGTTTTAAGCGATAACTATGATTATATTCTTAACCGGGTACTTAAGATTAATGGAATTAATAAGCTTAAAGTTTATGCTAATAAATTGAGTTTTTCTAGGGGTAGAATGATTACGGATTACCCCTTTAAAGATAAAGATTGCCAGATTTGCGCGCATTGTAAGACAAAGAATCTTTTGGCCAAAGCCCCGAAAGACTCTTTTATCATTTACGTCGGTGATGGGGAATCGGATGTCTGCCCGGCCAAACATGCGCAGGTGGTATTTGCTAAGGATCATTTACTTAAGCACCTTAAAGATAGCAAGTTAGATTATATGGCTTTTCGTAATTTAAGAGAGGTCTTCACTTATTTAAAAAGGAAATTAATGTGAACCTAAAACAATTGACCAAAGAAACTAAGCATAAAAGAATTTTTACCCATGATGAGCTTTTGGACTTGGAAGCAAAATATTGCTCCTGGGGGGATACGGTGCATTACGC
>JAZDLL010000118.1:0-6547 GCA_043802105.1 Candidatus Omnitrophota bacterium | reverse complement strand
GATGATTTATCTTCCGGGACCTGATATGAACGAACATCAATAAGCTTAATTATTTTATCCCGATGGGCTTTAGTTGAAGCTTGTGCAAATTTACTGACTTTATTGCCTAAAAAAATATTCTTGGCTCCCCAAATAATATCGCCAATCTTTTTCTGATGCTTTATTCCTAATGAAAAAACAATAATCATCATCCCCCAAAAAACAAAGCTTTTTACTCCGGGACTTATAATTTTTTCTGGCGGCTCAATTTTAGCTTTCTTTTCTTTTTTTACAAAAGAAGGGGTCATCGTATCCGTCTGAGAATTATAGCCGCAATTGCCGCAAATCTCATCTCGCTCAGCAATTTCTTCATTGCAATAACGGCAAATCTTCATATTTTACCTTTCTATATACTAAGTGTCCGGAATTTTTAAGTTAGATCTTCCAGCGGCATCAGAAAAGCTTTGACCCCTTCGACACCTAAACTTTTACGCAGCTGCTTAACCGCAATAAGTATTTTCTTGCCCGTTGTTTCTTCACAGGCAACATACAGAAGATTATTTCTCCCCGGCCAGATATCCGTACCCAAATGCGTGCCGCTGGATGTACCACAGCCAAAAACTTCAGTAATCTTAGTATAGTTTTTCATTGCACAACCATCTAAGATTTCCATAACTTCATTATCTAGCGCTTCATTGTACACCAAGATAACCATCTTCATTTTTTATTTACCCCCGGTAAAGCTGACTTCCTGTGGAATACCGCATAAAGCGTAGGAACAAACAATAAAGTAACTAAAGTTGAAACCGTCAAGCCTCCGATCATGGTAATGCCTAAAGGCTGCCAGACCTCAGAACCCTCGCCGCGGGAAAGCGCCAAAGGTAAAAGCCCGACAATCGTAGTAATCGTGGTCATGAGTATTGGCCGTAAACGATTGCCTCCGGCTGTGGTTACCGCTTCGCGCATCGAAAATCCCCGCGCCCGCAGCATAATAATGTAGCTGATCAAAACAATGGCATTATTCACAACAATACCCATCAACATAATAATCCCTAAGAAAGTGTTGATGCTTAGCGTGGTCCCGGTAAGAACAAAGCCTAAAATTACACCAATAAAAGTAAAGGGTATCGCAAACATGATGATAAAAGGATCCAAGAGCGACTCAAACTGTGCCGCCATCACCATATACACCAACCCAATACCTAGAACGAGCAAAAGCGTAAGATCGCCAAAAGCCTTTTTCTGCTCTTCCGCTTCTCCGCCTATATTTATGGAGACATCTGATGGTAACACCAGCTTACTGACTTCCCGGCGTAAATCCTCAACAATCTTTCCGGTTGACCGTTTATAGGCGTTACACATAACTCTAACCATTCTCTCGCGGTTTTTACGCTCGATCCTATCCGGGCCGCTGGTCTCATAAATTCTGGCAATATTACTTAATTTAATCTGTGGCCGATTAACCCCCTGCCTGCTAGCTAAAGATTCTAATCCCACAAAAGGAGTATTTTCAGCCGGCAGCGGAGCGGTAATCGTTAAATTCTCTATGTCTTCTAATTTTGTGCGCGAAGATTCTTCCAACCGCACATAAATATCATAAGTCTGGCCTTTTTCACGGTATTTTGTAGCCGTCGTTCCCTGAATAAAAGATTTTAAAGTGGAGGCAATCGTACTCATGTCCAATCCCAAGCTAGCGGCTTTCTCCCTATCCACATCGATCCTTAGTTCCGGGCTGTTGGCTTCCCTTGAAATACTGACATCTACTGCCCCGGGGATCTTTTCCATAATTGCTTTTATATCTTTAGCCAAGGCATTGGTTTCTTCGAAAGAATTCCCGATAATTTCCAGCTGCACCGCCTTACCACCCCCTCCGGTAATCAGGTTACCCAAAGGATTTCCCGTAGAGATATCTGTCCTCAATACTCCAGGAATAAGCCTAATCTTATTCCTGACCATTTGACCGACTTCTTTAACTGAGCGTTTTCTCTGGTCTTTAGGAATAAGCTTGGCTCCGGCAGAAATTACATGAGTACCACTAGCTCCCCCAATCATCCTACCGACACCGCTGACCTGGCCGCAGCGGGCATAAAAATACTTTGCTTCCGGAACATTATTAGCCAAGATATCTTCTATCCTTTTGGCTACCTTATCGGATTCCTCTATACGCGTTCCAATTGGTAAATTAATAGTAATCCTTACGTCTCCGGAATCTTCTTCGGGCATAAATTCGTTACCTACAAACGGAATGAGTAGCATGCTCAAAATAAAAACAATAATAAATCCGATTAAAACTAATTTTTTATGGTTCAAGGAGAACCCCAAAGCTCGGCTGTAAAAATTTTCCCAGCTTTTAAACCAATTTTCTGAAATCGTATAAAACTTAACAAAGAACTTGGACTTTTCTCCGGCATGATTAAAACGCAACCACTTGGCGCAAAGCATGGGAGTAAAAGTAACCGCGGTAAATAAAGAGGCGGTTAAAGTCACAATAATAATCATGGCCAGGCCGCCGAAAATTACCCCCACAACTCCGGGAATAAATAACATCGGGATAAATACTACTACTGTAGTCAAGGTTGATGCGGCCACCGCAAGATACATCTCTGAAGTTCCAAAAATTGCCGCTTCCGTCGGCCGGTTACCTCTCTCCAGCCTCCTAAAGACATTATCTACGATTACAATCGCGTTATCCACAACCATACCGGTGGCAATCGCTAAAGATGACAAACTAATAGTATTAATCGTGCCTTTACTTAGAAATATATAAATAAAAGCGATCAAAAGAGAAAACGGAATGGTCAAAGCCACAATCATGCTGGGTGCAAAAGACCTGAAGAAAAACCAGGCGACCATAATCACCAGGACAATACCCAACCAAACGGAAGTTTTTAAGGAATTTAACGAATTAACAATATCTTTAGAAGTGTCAAATATGGTATTTACCTTAACATCCGGAGGCAGAGTTTTGATTAACTCTTCCATCCTTTTCTTTACCAAGCTAGCCACCTCCACGGAATTTGTCCCGCTCTGCTTCTGAACCATTACCATGATTCCCGGCTGTTTATTAATACGTACTAAGCTGGTGACTTCTTTAAAACTATCCTCTATTCTGGCAACATCTTTTAAGTATATAGGATTACCATTACGTTTACCCAAGATCAAAAGGTTAATCTCTTCAGGACGAGCAAATTCTCCGGGAAGGCGAATAAGGTAATCAGTAAGTCCGGTTTTTAAGCTCCCCACCGGTTGGGTAATATTTTCCTGCGCTAATTTATTTTGGATATCCAAAACAGAGAAACCATAGCCTTCCAAGCGCTGCCGGTCAATCCAGATATTAATCTGGCGCTGCAATCCGCCGCCGTTAATCTGCACCGTGCCTACCCCCGGCAACTGCCTTAGTGCATCTCCGATTCTTTTATCCACTAAATCATAAAGTTCCGGATAGGTCTGCTTTGCCGTGATACCAAAATAAATGATCGGGATATTAGCGGTATTAAATTTAAAAATAAAAGGATCGTCCATTTCGTCCGGGATATCCGGTAAGAAACGTTTAGCTAAATCGATCCGGTCGCGCACATCATTAGAGGCCTCATCCAGGTTGGTGCCCCAGACAAACTTTAAAGTAATTATGGAGCTGCCTTCAGAAGAATTTGAGGTAATCTTCTCTATTCCCGGAGTAGTCCCTAGCTGGTTCTCCAGCTCTTCAGTGACTTTCACCTCCACATCTTCGCTTCCGGCCCCGGGATAAGAAGAGATCACGCTGATCGAGGGTGGTTCAATCTCCGGCATCATATCAATACCCAGACGGCTCAAAGAGTAAAGGGCTATAATAATAATCGCCGAGAAAATCATCAAGTTTGTAACCGGCTTCTTTACGCCAAATTCTGGTAAGCTCATTCTTCTGTCTCCTCCGGTTCAACGCTTGAGCCATCAGCCAGCAACTGCTGGCCCATAATCACCACCAAGTCCCCCTCGACTAAACCTTGGCGAACTTCAAAATATGGCCCCTGACGGATACCCAAATTAATTTTTTTAAATACTGCTTTCTTACCCTGGACAATAAAAACATAATTATCTGGATCATGCCCCATAACCGCTTCCTTTAAAATTACCGGCACATTATTTCTAGTTTCAATCACCAGCCGCACTTTAGCGAACATCCCGGATTTTAAACGGTAATCTTTATTTTGCGCCGTTATCTCCACCGGAGCGGTACGCGTAGACAGATCAACCACCGGGCTGATCTTAGTTACGCTACCGGTAAATTCCTCAAGCGGATAGCTGTCCACACTAATCTGAGCTTCTCGGCCAAGAGTAATTTTAGGCAAATATTTTTCAGGAATATCCAACTCGATCTTTACCTTATCCGCGCTGACCACCAAAGCCACCGGAGTATTAGCTGTAACATTCTGGCCGATATCGACATAAATTCTACCTAAAATACCGGTCAACGTACTTTCCACAGGAGCTTTCTGAAATTTAAGGCCGACCTCATCCCGATCGACATAACAGATCGCCTCGCCTTTGTTAATTAAAGCGCCGTCTTCTTTTACTTTCTCAATAATCTTTCCGCTAACTTTGGGATAAATCACCGCTTCATCCTGGGCCTTAATATCTCCGGTATAATCCAAACTCTCATTAATCTCCTGTAATTTGACCTTATCCACTTTAACCGGGATAGCTTCCTGTGGCTTCTCTTTAAGCTTTTCAGGTGTGCAGCCGCTTAGCAAAATTACACAACCAATCATAGTTAATATTTTCTTATAGCTCATTAAAACCTCCTGTGGACTTATCAAAGTTGAACTTAGCAATGACATAATCATACACTGCCTGCTGCTGATTGAAAACTGAAATTTCGTATTTTAGTTGAGCGTCATTGTTATCCAACGCGCTAACCAAGCCTTGAGCGTATCTGTCTATCGCCGTGGAAAGGTTATTCTTATAGAGCAGGATATCCGCCTGGCTGGCATTTATTTGTTCAATGGAATTTTTTAAAGATAAATACGTGTCTTTTACCTCCAGAGCGATATCTCCCAGGAGCTTGGCTTTACTTAGTTGCGTTTGCTTTAAACTTACGATGGCCTGCTCCACCAAAGCCTTAGTTTTCCAGCCATCAAAGATCGGCCAGGATAAAGTCACCCCAAACACATTATAATCATTCCAGTTGCGAGTATTTACGGTAGTGGTCACTCCGTGTGAGCGCCCGTAATAATCCCAGGAAGCGTAAATATTCGGCCGGCCCTCTGCCCGGGCAACTTCAATAGCGCTTTTATCCGCCTTAAGCTGGGATTCAAGCTGCTTTATTTCCGGGCGGGTTTGCATCGCCTTTAAGAAGCCCTGATCAAAAGCAATATCTTTAGGGGTAAACTTTAATTCTGTGCTCGGGGTTACCAAAACATCTTTATCTAAAGATAATAGATTATTTAATAAAGCCCGCGCTGCCTCCTGCTGCGCCTGGGAAGCCTCATAAGCCTGCACCACGCTAGCTAAAGAAGCCTGGGCTTGCAGAATATCGGTTTCGGAAGCCTGGCCATTTTTGTAAAGTGCATTGATATAATCTAAATGTTGGCGGCTATTATCAAGTATGGATTTATTTAATTGGACAAAAGAGTTTGAAAGCAAAAGCGTATAATAAGCCCGGGAAAAATCAAAGATTATTTCCAGCTTGGCTTTGTCTAAAAGTGATTGCGCCACCTCCAGATTATAACCGTTATATTTTATGCTATTAATAACTTTACCCCCTCTATAGATATATTGCTTTAAATTAATTTGCGAAGAGTATTGGCTCATATCTTTGGCATAGAGGCCGGCGGTATAAAGCCAATCTCCGGTGTAAGTAAGCGTAGGGAAAATTCCCGCCTGGGCTTCGGCAATTTTTAGCTTGGCTTTTTCTACATCCTGCGTTTTAAGTAAAATGTCCCGGTTATCCCGCAAGCCAATCGCCACTGCTTCGCTAAAAGTAAGGGTAATTTCTTCGGCATAAGCCAAAGCAGCCTGGCCAGGCTTGCCAAAATCAGAGCCATAACCCGTTAGCGTAATTAAACTTAAAAATACTATTATACTGACTAAACGCTTCATTAGTTATTCTCTTCTTTGCCTAAAACCTCTTTGACCTGCGTAAGTATGCGCAAGTATTCTCCCCGGTCATTCTCAGATATTTGGCTAAAGATCTTAGTAATTAACTGTGAACGCTGTTGGGTTATTCTTTTAAAGAGCTCTGCTCCTCTGGCAGTAAGTTTAATCCTAATTATCCGGCGATCGCTCTGGTCAAATTCTCTTTGCACATAACCCAAAAGCACCAAACGCTGAACAATCCCGGTCGAGGCGGCAGTCGTAACCTTCATATCCTTAGCTAAATCTGTCATTTTGGATCCGCCCCGGCGGTTCAATAAATCCAGAATCAATAGCTGCGGCAAAGTCACCTTACCTTTATATACATCGCTATGTAACCGGTGGATAAACCCTCGCATAATTTCAGGCATGATCTGATCCATCTTTTCTGCGAAAACAGCAATCGAAATGCCCGACATATTAACCCCCTCGTCTACCTAGACGACACCCGCGCAAT
>JAZDLL010000108.1:0-11087 GCA_043802105.1 Candidatus Omnitrophota bacterium | reverse complement strand
CGTGAGCTTATGCGGTTTTGTTTAAGCGGCGCATTAGGCGCGATTTTCTGCGGTTAGCGGTAGCCGGGTGAATAATGTTTTTCTTGGCGGCTTTATCCAGCTGAGAAAAAACCTTAGCCAGGAAGGCCTTGGCTTCACCGGAGGTTTCTTTAGTGAGCAATTCTTGAAACTTCTTAACGGTTTTCTTAAGCTGTCCTTTTACTTTAAGGTTGCGGGTATGTTTTCTCTTGTTTGCGCGGTTACTTTTTAATGATGTTCTGCGTCTGGGCATTTATTCTCCTCGTGTACGAACACGACACCGGCGCAAATCAAATAAGCGCCGGGTGTCAGTTAACTGTATGAGTTAGTATTATTAGCATAATTAATTCCCTATGTCAATAAACAAATATCCCCTCGAAAGTCAAAATCAGGCGGTTGCCCGCTGGGCAACGATTATCAGCCTGGCCACCCTTTCTTCGCGCGTTCTAGGTTTTATCCGGGATGTAATTATTGCCCGACTATTCGGAGTCTATCTGCACGCCCAGGCTTTTGTGATCGCTTTTCGCATTCCTAATCTTTTTCGCGATTTAGTCGGTGAGGGCGCTTCTAATGCGGCCATTGTTCCGGTTTTAAGCGAATATAACCTTAAGCGTTCCAGGAAAGAGTTTTGGGAGCTGGCTAATATCCTGCTTAATCTTTTGATCGTGATCTTAAGCGCCATAACTATTTTGGGAATAATTTTTTCTCCTTTGATTGTACGCCTGATCGCTCCGGGTTTTATCGGATCTGCGGATAAACTGCAGGAGACGATTCATCTAAACCGGGTTATTTTTCCCTACATTTTACTTATTGGCCTGGCGGCCTATGCCATGGCGGTGCTTAACTCGCTTAAGAGCTTCACCGTTTCTGCGTTTGCGCCCTGTTTTTTAAATATTGCGATCATTGTTTGCGCTCTGCTTTTTGGAGAGGGCACTACCGGCCTGGCTACCGGGATCTTGCTGGGAGGCATTTTACAGCTGGCGGTACAAGTTCCCCTTTTATATAAAAAAGGATTGCGGCCGAAATTTATTCTGGGTTTTAATCATCCCGGAGTAGTTCAAATCCGGAAATTAATGTTGCCGCGGCTGGCCAGTTCCGGTATTTACCAATTAAATAATTTTGTGGACTCAATTTTCGGCTCACTAGCCGCGGTGGTGGGAGATGGCGGGGTAGCCGTGCTTTATTTTGCTTATCGGTTTATCCAGTTTCCCATCGGTATTTTTAGTAATGCCATTGCGCAGGCCATCCTACCCACTTTTTCTACCCAGGTGTTTGAGGAGAATCAGGAGAACCTCAAAGATACGCTTTCTTGGGGGTTGCGCCTAGTTCTTTTTGTGATGTTGCCCACCACCGCGCTGTTTATGACTCTGGCCGGCCCGTTAGTTTTCGCTCTTTTTGGCGGGGGAAAATTTGATCTTAACTCTGCTCAATTAACCAGCAATGCCTTATTTTTTTATAGTATTGGTTTAACGGCTTACGGAGGGACCAAGATATTGCAGTCTTGTTTTTTCGCTCTGAAGGATACGGTTACCCCGACTAAAATAGCCGGCTTGGCTTTGTTGATGAATATCGTTCTAAATACGCTATTAATGTTTCCGCTTAAAATCGGGGGCCTGGCTTTGGCGACCTCCATCTCGGGAATAGTTTCATGTTCATTTTTATTTTTTATCCTCAACCAGCGCCTGGGCGGGTTTGGGGCACGCAAAATATTAAAATCATTCTGGCGTATCCTGGCGGCTACCTTGGGCATGGGCGCGGTATGTTTTTTGGTGAATCAGGCGTTAAATCTTTACTGGGCGTTATGTTGTGCTGCATTAGCTTATATCTTTTTTTGTTTTATTTTTGGCGTAGTTGAGCTGGCCCAGCTTTGGCATTGGCTGACCCGCAAAAACCAAGAAACTCCTTTATGGAACAGCCCCAGAAATTAAGAGAGAAGATTTTATCAGCCCCAAACTCTCCGGGCGTTTATTTAATGCGTGATCGTTTGGGCCAGGTACTTTATGTAGGCAAGGCTAACTCGTTAAAGAAGCGCCTGTGTAATTATTTGGGTCGGGATCTAGCCGGTAAAACTCAAAGCTTAATGGCTAAAGTGGCAGATGTTGAGTTCAGGCTGGTGGCTAATGAGGCGCTGGCCTTATTGCTGGAGTTTAAACTTATCCACGAGTTTAAACCCAGATACAATGTTTCTCTTAAGGATGATAAAAGCTTTTCCTTGGTTAGAATCTCGCAGGAAGAATTTCCCTCAATTCAAGTTACGCGCAAAAAGCAGGAGGTTGGCGGCAGATATTTGGGGCCGTATACTAACGCCAAGCTTTTAAAAAGCGTGCTTAAAATAATCCGGCTGGAATTTGGCTATCGCTCCTGCCGGCGGCTGCCCAAGCAAAGTTGTATTTACCACAGGATTAATCTTTGTCCGGCTCCCTGCATCGGCAAGATTAGTCGTCAAGAATACCGGCGTCGCCTCGATAATATTATTTTAATTCTGGAAGGTAGAACAGATCTATTAATTCGCAAGCTGACTAAATCTATGCAGGATAAATCCGGGGTTTTGGATTTTGAAGCGGCAGCCAGGATGCGCGACCAGATTATCGCTTTGTCTAAAATGTCTGGCGGGTCGGATAACTTTGGCTGTAAAAATGAATTGGAACTTTTGGCCAGAAGCTTAGGGTTAAAAACTCTGCCGGCCAGAATTGAAGGATTTGATATTTCTAATATCTCGGGCCAGCAAGCAACCGGAGCAATGGTAAGTTTTTATAATGGCCAGGCGGATAGAAATAATTACCGTCGTTTCCGGATAAAAAGTTTTGCCGGAATTGATGATTATAAAATGCTTGCTGAGGTAGTGCGCCGGCGCTATACTCGACTATTGAAGGAGAACAAAGCTTTGCCGGATTTATTGTTGATTGATGGCGGCCAAGGGCATCTGATGACCGCCGCCAGCGAAATTAAGGCATTAGGCTTGCATATTCCACTGGTGAGCATTGCCAAGGAAAAAGAAAATATTTATAGTAGCCAGCCCGGTAAATTGAAAGTGGATTTAGCCAAGGCCGGGGCGGCTTTAAATTTGATCCGTCGCATCCGTGATGAGGCGCATCGGTTTGCTTTGGCTTATCACCATCTATTGCGCAAGAAAGCTTTGATCGACAGATGAAGGCATTTACGGCTAAGGTTTATCAGGTGGTTTTAAGTATTCCCCTTGGCCAGGTGCGCAGCTATCAATGGGTAGCTAAAAAAGCCGGTTCTCCCGGTGCTTGCCGGGCAGTCGGCCAGATCTTAAAACGTAACCCCTATCCGTTGATCATCCCCTGCCACCGGGTAGTAAATAGCGATCAAAAAACAGGGGGATATATTTTTGGGGCCAGGCGTAAGTTATTTTTATTGGCACTGGAGGATAACCTGACAAAATGTATGCTTTCCAAAAAATAAGAAGTTTCTTATTTTACTTAAGTGTATTTTTATTTTTCATTGGCCTGCCTTTCATTCTTTCCTTTGCTTTAGGGTATAAATTTAATCGCCACAGTTTAAAATTCGTCAAGACCGGGTTAATTTTTGTTAAGACTCAGCCGGCGGGGGCTAAAATTCATCTCAATGGCAGGCTGATCGCTGAAAAAAGTCCCGCCAGTATGCAAGAGCTGCTTCCGGGAGCTTATAAAGTTACCTTAGAGCTAGACCAACATTATCCTTGGAAAGGCCAGGTGGAGGTCGAGGCCGGTAAGGTTAGCCGGGTAGACAAGGTAATTCTTTTTCCGCAACGGCCTAATCTGACGCAGTTAAACCAAGAAAAATTTTCCTCTTTTCACATTGATCAAGAAAAAAAGGCGGTTTATTATTTGGATCAAGAAAAAAAGGCGGTTTATCGATCGAATTTAGAAGCCAATAACTTTGAAGATATCGCCAGCCTTCCGGATAAGTTTGATCAGATTTCCGGCTGGGAGGTTTCTCCGGATAAAAGAAAGCTTTTTATCTTTAATCACCATCAAATTGGCGTAATTTTTTTTGATACTCAGATTGATTATGAATATTCAACCTCCGGGGTGGTTTTGGATTACCCGCAGGCTAAGATCATCAATGTTTTCTGGCATTCGGATAGCTACCATCTGGTGGTCTTGACAGATAAATATGTTCAGGTCGTGGAGTCTCGCCCGGGGACCTTGCCGGTTAATCTGGTAGAATTAAATAAAGAGGGAGCGGCGGCATTTTACGATACCCAAGAAGACGCGCTTTATTTTAGCGATAGTCAAAAAAGTCCCGATGGCAGTTTTTATAATAATCTGTATAAATTGGAATTAAACGCCAACCTTTATTTACTAGAAAGGTTGATCAGCCAGCCTTTTGGGGCGGTTAGGCAGGGACAAAAGGGAGAGCCTGGTGAATAAGGAGTTATTTTTAAAGCGCGTTCTTGAAATTATACCCGGAGGGTTGTCCTGGGGTATAATTATTCTATTAATTTTATTATCTTTTTTACATCCGGTATCCAGCGCGATTATCATTATTTCCTTCGATTTTTATTGGATTATCCGTACAGTGTATTTAACCACACTTTTGGTGATGGCTCACCAGCGGCTTTTCCGTCAGAGGGATGAGGATTGGTTGGCGCGCTGCCAAAGCTTATCAGTAGAACTGGGTTTTTCGCAGCTCTACCAAGTAGTGATCTTCCCAGTTTATAATGAAGGGTTGGAAGTTTTGCGCCCATCGTTAGCAGCCTTGAGCGCTAGCCATTATCCTCAGGAAAAGTTTATCGTGGTGATGGCTTTTGAAGAAAGAAGTAGCTGCGCGCATGATAACGCTTCAATTCTGGAGAGAGAATTTAGCGGTAGGTTTGGCGCGTATCTGTCCACCTTTCATCCCGATGGTTTACCCGGGGAGAGCCGGACCAAGGGGGCCAACGCCACTTGGAGCGCTAAAGCGGTGAAAAAATTCCTGGATACCCGGCTGATTGCTTATGAGCAGGTAGTAATCTCTTGTTTTGACGCCGACACCTGTGTGGATAAAGAATATTTCGGTTGTTTAAGCTATCATTTCTTGACTTCCCAGAAGAGGCATCAAGCCAGTTATCAACCGATGCCGGTTTATAATAATAATATTTGGCAGGCCCCTTCTTTTGCCAGGCTGGTGGAGATTAGCAGTTCATTCTGCCAGATGATTGAAAGTATGCGTTTGGAAAAGTTTGTAACCTTCTCCAGCCATAGCATGAGCTTTAAGACCTTAGTCCAAATCGATTACTGGCCAACCAACATGATTTCGGATGATTCGGTAATTTATTGGAAAGGCTATTTGTATTATAACGGAGATTATCGCGTGGTTCCGCTATATGTTACGGTTTCTCTGGATGTGGCTTATTCCAGCAACATCTGGCGGACGATGGTGGTGCAGTATAAACAAAAAAGAAGGTGGGCCTGGGGAGTGGAGAATTTTCCTTTTGTAGTAAACGGTTTCCTTAAAAACAAGAATATTTCTTTGTTTAATAAATTGAGAAGATCTTTTCATCTTCTGGAGAGCCATGTCACCTGGGCGGTTTGGGCAGTTATTCTGGTGGTGATTGGTCCTCTGCCCATACTTTTCGGGGGGGCGTTTTTTAGCCAGATGGCCATTGCTTATAACCTGCCGAAAATTACCGGCCTATTGTTTAGGTTCACCCTATTGACTAGTTTGACTTGGATTTTTTTAAGTTGGACTATTTTACCTCCCCGGCCTAAAGGGATAAGTTGGCTTAAGCACGTGCTTTTAATTTTAGAATGGATTTTTGTGCCGTTTATTATACTGATTATTGGTTCAGCCCCGGCGCTGGATGCTCAAACCCGGCTGATGTTAGCCAAATACATGGAATTTAATCCTACGTTAAAAGGAAATAAAGTGTTATAATCAAGAAAATGCCTGCGTAGCAGGCATTTTCGCAGTCCTGCATTTTTCCAAGGTAAAAATGCAGGGCAAGAAACTTTAGCGTAGCAGGCATTTTCGCAGTCCTGCATATTTCCGTAGGAAACAGGCAGGATAAAAAGTTTTAGTGAAGCAAGCGTTTTTACGATATAATAATATTTATCTGTAGGAGGGGAAAAGATGGATATCAAAAAATTAATGCAGGAGATGGTAGATAAAGATGCTTCCGATCTTTTCTTCCGGGCCGGAGGCATACCCCGCTTGCGCATTGATGGCAAGGTCGTTTCGATGGATACCAGGATTTTAAGTATCGAGGACGTAATGTTTGCTACGGAACAGCTGGCCAATACTAAACAGTGCGAAACTTTTAGGAATAAGCTGGATGTTGATTTTGCCGTATACCTGCCGGAATTTAACCGGCGTTTCCGGGTGAGCATATTTACGCAAAGAAATTGGCCTTCGATTGTTATTCGTAATGTGCGCAGCAGCATCTCTACTTTTGAGGAGCTAAATCTCCCTGCGGAAATATTAAAGAGATTGTCAATGGAAACCCGGGGGCTGGTACTTTTAACCGGAAGTATGGGTAGCGGAAAATCTACGACCATTTCCAGCATGGTCGAATACATAAATAATAACGCCAAGAAACATATTTTAACCATTGAAGAACCAATCGAATTTACCTTTGAGGATAAGCAGTCAATTATTAATCAGCGGGAACTGGGGATTGATGTGGCTACTTATTCGGTGGGGCTGCGTGCTTTTACTTTGCAGAGTCCGGATGTTATGTTTATCGGCAATATTCGTGATTATGACACCGTTTCCAGCGCGATGGCGGCCGCCGAAACCGGAGTTTTAGTTTTAAGTACTTTGCATACGATTAATGCTTCGCAAACCGTGGAAAGGCTAATTAATCTTTTTCCTCCGCATCAACATCAAGAGGTAAGAAATCAGCTGGCCACGCTGTTAAAAGGAGTAATTTCTTTACGTTTAATACCAGCTAAGAATGGCCCGGGCCGGGTCCCGGCTTATGAAGTAATGCTGCTGACCTCTACGATCAGCCGGTTAATCCGGGAAGGAAAAATTTGGGAAATCCCGCAATTTATCGACGATGGAGGGATTTTTGGCATGCAATCATTTAATCAATCTTTGGTCAAGCTAGTGCAGGAGGGTAAGGTAGCCTTAGAGGATGCCGCGCTGGCTGCCGACAGCCGGGAAGAATTTATGTTGGCTTTTAGGGGGATTAAGAAATCCTAGGCTTCTGCGCAGAGCTCAAAGATTCTTTAGAAATCTTGATGGTAATTTTTGTGGATAGGCCAGGTTAAAATTAGGAGATGATCATGATTGAAGAGATTAAAGCAGAGTTAATTGAGATTGGCGTAAGGATGGAGAACCTAAGAGGTTATCTTTGACGTTGCCCAGAAAAGGCAAAAAATCGATGCTTTAAACCAACAGATGTCGGGCGAAGGTTTTTGGAATAATACAGAACGTTCGACTAGTATAGTTAAGGAATTAAAGAACCTTAAAGCCACGGTTGAACCTTGGGAGTTAGCTTATAAAAAATATCAGGAGTTAGCCGAACTTATCCCCCTGCTTAAAGAGGATGATCAGGATTTAGTTTTAGATCTAACGCATAATGCCGCCAGCCTGATTAAAATCATTGATAAGCTGGAGTTTCAGGTACTTTTGGGTGGCCCGCTGGATAAGAATAGCACAATTTTAAGCATTAACTCCGGAGCCGGCGGAACGGAATCCTGCGATTGGGCAGGGATGCTTTCCAGGATGTATAGCCGTTTTGCCGAAAGCCGCGGCTATAGCGTAAAAACCATTGATATCCTCCCCGGAGAAGAAGCGGGAATTAAGAATGTTACCCTGCTTATCGAGGGGCCCTACGCTTTTGGCTATTTAAAGGCAGAGCGGGGGGTGCATCGGTTAGTGCGCATCTCGCCTTTTGACGCCAATTCCCGCCGGCATACTTCTTTTGCTTCGGTGGACGTGATTCCGGAGATCGAAGAAGAATTAGATTTGAAAATTTCAGAGAGCGATTTACGCATAGATGTTTTTCGGGCCAAGGGTGCCGGCGGGCAAAGCGTTAACACGACGGATTCCGCGGTCAGGATTACCCATCTGCCTAGCGGAATTATCGCCCAATGCCAGAATGAGCGTTCGCAATATCAAAATAAGCAAACGGCTTTAAAGATACTTAAGGCGAGGATTTATGAAGCGCAGCAGGCTAAGAAAGATGAAGAATTAAGGCAGCAGGATTCCGATAAGAAAAAGATTGAGTGGGGCAGCCAGATTCGCTCCTATGTTTTACATCCTTATAATTTAGTTAAAGATCACCGTACAGGTTTTGAGACCGGTGATAGCCAAAAGGTTTTAGACGGCGGCCTGGATGATTTTATCGAGGCGTATTTAAAGTTTAGTGCGAATAAGTAAAATTTATTTTTGTCTCCTGACTGATTAAGTCAAAGGTCCTGGTTGCCTGCGGCAACCAGGATTTCGCTGGATAAAAGATTTAAGGAGCTCAAATTTCGCTAGATCGAAAATTAAAGGTGCCCAATGTTAGGGTTAATTAGAAAAATTATTCTTAAAAATAAACAGGGTTTGATTAGCAAAAGATTCCCCAAGCTAAATCTCACCTTGCATGTTGAAATGCCCAACCCTTCGATGAATAAGATGGTGGAGGCGGCGCGCCTGGTTAATTTAGTGAACTCTTTGGAAGGCCAAATTAGCGCTTTAACCGATAGCCAACTTGCCGCTAAAACCCAGGAGTTTAGGGAGCATTTAAAAATTAAATCTGAGAAATTTAACCAGGAACTGGAAGAGCTGCAGCAGGCGATGCATAATGTGGCAATGCCCGAAGAAAAGGAAAAATTAAAAGAAAAGTTAAAAATTAGCCGCAACAGAATTTTTACGGAAATATTGCCGGAAGCTTTTGCGGTAGTCAGAGAGGCCTCCCGCCGGACAATTGGTTTAAGGCATTTTGATGTGCAGATTATCGGAGGGATTATTTTACATGAAGGCCGGATTGCGGAGATGTCTACCGGGGAAGGAAAAACCCTGGTTGCTACATTAGCGGCATACCTTAACGCTTTATTGGGCAAAGGCGTACATATTGTTACGGTTAATGACTATTTGGCTCGGCGCGACCGAGAGTGGATGGGGCCGATTTATGAATTTCTAGGTCTATCCGTAGGCACGATTCAGCATGATATGTCAGACGAAGAAAGAAAAGTTGCCTATGCCTGCGATATAACTTATGGCACCAACAACGAGTTTGGTTTTGATTATCTGCGCGATAACATGAAATATTCCACTCAGGACCTGGTGCAGCGGCCTTTTTATTACGCGATTGTGGATGAAGTCGATTCCATATTAATTGATGAAGCGCGTACCCCGCTGATTATCTCCGGTCCGGCTGAAGAATCCACGGAAAAATATTATACCGCTAAAAAAATAGTCGAACAATTAGCCGGCCGGCGGGTTACGGAGCGCGATGAGATTGACGCAAAATATAAAGGGATAGATTTAGGCCAGGGGTTTGATTATGTGGCAGATGAGAAGGCGCAAACCGTAGCGCTTACCGAGGCCGGGGAGATCAAGGCTTCTAAGCTTTGGGGAGTGGATACTTTGCATGCCCTAGAAACGATTGAGTACCGGCATCATACGATTCAAGCGCTGCGGGCCAAAGAATTCTTCGAACGCGATGTGGATTATGTGATTAAAGACGGAGGAGTAATTATTGTAGATGAATTTACCGGCCGGCTGATGCCGGGGCGGCGCTGGTCAGACGGCTTGCATCAAGCTGTGGAGTCTAAAGAGGGCTTGAAAATTGAGCGGTAAAACCATACCTTGGCCACGGTTACTTTTCAGAATTATTTTAGGATGTATGAAAAATTAGCCGGGATGACCGGTACGGCCTTCACGGAAGCCAATGAATTTAAAAGTATCTATCAGCTGGACGTAGTGGTTTTACCGACTAATCAGCCTTTAGTGCGCAGGAATTATCCGGACCGTATTTATAAAACCGAAGAAGAGAAATTTGCTGCCGTCGTCGAAGAGATTGCCGAATTAAGTAATTTAGGTAGACCGGTATTAGTGGGAACTATTACTATTGATAAATCTGAAAGGCTCTCGGAGATGCTTAAGCGCCGGGGGATTAAGCATCAGGTGTTAAATGCTAAATATCATGAAATGGAGGCTCAAATTATTGCCCAGGCGGGTAGCTATCAAGGCGTAACCATTGCTACGAATATGGCCGGCCGCGGTACAGATATACTTTTAGGAGGTAACCCGGAGTTTGTCGCCAAAAATGTGTCCAAACAAAAATTAGATCCTCAAGACCCTAGCTACCTTACTGAATATAAAAAGATTTTTGACCATTATAAATCGGTGGCCGCCGTTGAGCATAATAAGGTTGTCGGATTAGGGGGGTTGCATGTTTTAGGCACTGAGCGCCATGAAGCCAGGCGGATTGATAACCAGCTGCGCGGCCGCTGCGGCCGACAGGGGGATCCCGGAAGCTCACGTTTTTATGTTTCTTTAAAGGATGACCTGATGCGTTTATTCGGCTCCGATAGGATTATTGGATTGATGGAAAAGCTGGGTTTGGAAGAAGGCCAGGTGATTGAGCATCCCTGGGTAAGCGGCTCAATTGAAATTGCCCAGCGACGGGTGGAGCAGCATAACTTTGAGATTAGAAAACAGCTCTTAGAGTATGATAATGTTATGAATAAACAGAGAGAGATCATCTACGGCCAGCGGCGCCAGATTCTGGAAGGGTTTTCTTTGCGGGAAAATATCATTGAAATTATCTCTAAGCTGGGCCAAGATTATTTAAAAATTTATCAGCAGTCGGAGTCATCCGAACTGGATAGCCCGGGTTTAATTAGTTTTATGGGTTTAAATTTTGGGTTGCAATTAGATCCCCAAATTTTTAATCATCAGAGCGCTTCCCAGGTCCAGGAGCAATTAACGCAGGAGTTGCTGTCGGCTTATGAGAATAAAGAGAAAATAATCGGCCAGGAGTTATTGCGGAATTTAGAGCGGATGGTTTTCCTGCAGATCATCGATAGCAAATGGAAAGACCATCTTTACGCGATGGACACTTTGCGCGAAGGTATCGGCTTGCGGGCCTATGGACAAAGGGATCCTTTAATTGAATATAAGCGCGAGGCTTTTGAGATGTTTGC
>JAZDLL010000103.1:0-2535 GCA_043802105.1 Candidatus Omnitrophota bacterium | reverse complement strand
AAATTCCGCTGGCCCAGGAAAATATCCGGTTAATTAAAATTTATATCGGCGATCAGATGGCGAATGCCGTAGGGCGCTGTAAAATCGCTAAAAGAAAAATCGAAGAGTTAATTTTAGAAGAGGTCGGGGCATGATTGTAGCAATGAAAAAAGCTTTTTTACTGTTGCAGCAAAGCCAAGCCCAAGCCGCCATAGAGGATTTGCGTAATTTGGGATTGGTGCATGTTGAACCTGAGAATATTCCCAGCGGAGCCGAACTTAGCCAGGTTAATGAGCAGCTGAGCTTAATTGAACAGGCCAGGGGGATTTTGTCGACGATCAGCCCGGAACCGGCGCAAAAACCTGCTGGCGGCGATCCAGAAAACTGGATGGTGGTTTGCCGGCACATCGTAGATTTACAAAAAAGATATGAGCAGCTTAGAGAATATTCGGTAACTTTAAATAGTGGGATAGATTTATGGAAAGATTGGGGTGATTTTGATCCCCAAGAAGTAATTGCTCTTGCCCAAAAGGGTATTGTTTTAAAATTCTACCAGATTCCCAAAAATCAGATTAAAAATCTGCCGCCAGAATTACTATTAAAAATGATCTCTGCACAAGGCTCATTAGTAAATTGTTTAGTGGTCGGGTCGGCAGATACCGAGCTTAATTTTAAGAAATTAGAGCTACCCAAATTGTCGTTAGCTCAAATGCAAGATAGACTTAGTGAAGATATTAAGATTATGCAGGCGATTAAAAAAGAGCTGGCGAGCCAGCTTATTTACCAAAACTATCTTATTGCCACCGAGGGTAATTTTTTGGCTCAAAAAGATTTTTATACTGTTTTAAAAGGCCTGGGCCAGGACGGAGAGATTGTTTATTTGAAAGGTTATATCCCGGTGGATGCCGAAGAGGAGCTGGTTAGGCTGGCCAAGCAAAATGGTTGGGGAATTTTAACCCTTAAGCCCGGCGAGGAAGATTCTGTGCCAACCTTAATTCGGAATCCGGCCTGGATTAGGCTTATTCAGCCGGTATTAAAGCTATTGGAGCTGGTCCCCGGATACAATGAACTAGATGTTAGCCCGCTATTTCTGGTTTTTTTCAGCTTATTCTTTGGGATGATTATCGGTGACGCCGGATATGGCTTGCTTTACCTTATGCTTACTTTCATCGTGCATAAAAAATTTGGCAAGCAGATCAAGAATAAGACACCAATATTTCTCTTTTATGTCTTGAGTTCTTGCGCTATTATATGGGGAGTTATTTCAGGAACATTTTTTGGCCAAGGCTGGTTGGTGAGTTTGGGCCTTCGGCCGCTGGTGCCGTCACTTAGTAATATTAATTTTGTGCAGGCTTTATGTTTTTTGATCGGTGCAGTGCACCTGACGATTGCCCACTCCTGGAGGTTTGTACTTAAGCTGCCCTCCTTAGCGGCCTTTGCAGACTTAGGGTGGATTAGTATAATCTGGGCGGCTTTTTTTCTAGCCAAAAATTTGCTTTTGGGGGACCAGTTTCCGTTATTTGGTAATTGGTTAATTTATGGCGGAATAACTTTGGTAATATTATTTACCAGCCCCCAGCGTAATATTTTAAAGTGTATCGGCCAGGGGTTAGCGGCAGTCGCCTTAGGGCTGGTGAATAATTTTACCGATGTAGTTTCTTATGTGCGTCTTTTTGCCGTAGGGCTGGCCGGAGTGGCGATTGCCGATGCTTTTAATGTGATGGCTTTTGGCGCACCGAGCCGCAGCCTAGGAGCGGTGATCGGCGGAATATTGATTTTGATTGCCGGTCACGCTTTGAATTTTATTTTAGGCCCGATGTCAGTATTGGTTCACGGCGTGCGGCTTAATGTTCTAGAATTTTGTAGCCATGCCAATGTTTCCTGGAGCGGGTTTGAGTATAAACCATTTGGTAAGAAAAAATAAGAATTACTATTTAAGGAGATAAAAATATGGAGACCGGGGTTTTAATGCAGTTTAAGGATTTAGGGTTAGGGTTAGTGCTTGGGCTTTCTGCTTTAGGTTCGGGTGCTGGTGCCGGAGTAGCCGGAATGGCCGCCATCGGTGCCTGGAAAAAGAATTTTAATCAAAATAAAAACGCTTCTTTTCTACTGGTGGCTTTAGTGGCTGCTCCCCTGACCCAGACGCTTTACGGAAACATTGTAATGACCAAGATGATTGAACTAGCTAATCAGGGCCATTATCTTTGGGGTATTGGAGCCCTTAGCGGCGCAGCGATTGGCTTGTCAGCATATTGGCAGGGTCGATGTGCTGCTTGCGCTTGCGACGCGATGGGTGAAACCGGTAAGGGGTTTGGTAATTATCTAGCGGTTTTAGGTATGACGGAAACCGTCGCTATTTTAGTCATGGTGTTTACTTTAATTATTTTAGGGAAACTCGCCGGGGCCTAACTTTTGGGGCGATTAGCTCAGTTGGTTAGAGCGTCTGATTTACATTCAGAAGGTCAGGGGTTCAACTCCTCTATCGCCCACCATTAAATATTGTAAAATAAAGAGTAGACTTTAGCTAAAAAACAAGTATATTAGTTAAACTGTAGA
>JAZDLL010000095.1:0-11310 GCA_043802105.1 Candidatus Omnitrophota bacterium | reverse complement strand
TTGATATTTTTACCTCAAGATAATGATGAGCGCAGGTTTTGTAAGGAAACCTTCCAGAGGGTGGTTCAGGAACAGGGCCAAATCTTCTTGGGTTGGCGTCCGGTACCCATTGATGATTCCGGAATCGGCCAGGGAGCTAAGAGCACCCAGTCGGTTTTTGAGCAAATTTTTATCGGCCAAGACAAAAACAAGCCAGAAATAGACCAGCTGGTTTTTGAGAGAAGCCTCTACTGTATTAGAAAACAGGTGGAGAGTATTATTTTAAAATCTGATCTTAAGCAAAAAGAATATTTTTATATCACGAATATCTCCAGCCGTACTTTGTCCTACAAAGGATTGTTGATGCCTGAACAGATTGATAATTTTTTTCTAGATCTTAAGGACGAAAGCTTAAAGAGCGCTTTGTGTTTGGTGCATTCGCGTTATTCTACAAATACTTTTCCGACTTGGAATTTAGCGCAGCCTTTTAGATTCCTGGCGCATAACGGGGAGATCAATACCTTGCGTGGTAATATTAACGGGGTCAGGGCGCGTGAACGATTACTGGCTAATGAGCTATTCGGTACGGATATTGAAAAGCTAAAGCCGGTTATCGTGGAGGGGGGAAGCGACTCAGCGGCGATGGACAACTTTTTTGAGCTTTTAGTTTTATCCGGCCGGCCGCTGGAACACGCGATGATGATGTTGGTTCCTGCCGCCTGGGAGCATGATCAACACCTGAGCAGGGAACTTAGAGATTTTTATAAGTATCACGCTTGTTTCATGGAACCCTGGGATGGCCCGGCCGCCATTGCTTTTACCGATGGAAAAAATATCGGAGCAATTCTAGATAGGAATGGCCTGCGCCCGGCGCGCTACATTTTGACTGACGATGATTTTGTGGTCATGGCTTCTGAGCTGGGGGTTTTAGATATTAATCCGGCTAAGATCAAGGTTTCCGGCAGACTAGAACCAGGAAAAATATTTTTTATTGATACGCAAGCCGGGCGAATCATCCAAGATTCTGCGATCAAGCAGGAGGTTTGTCGGCGGTCTGCCTATGGCAAATGGAATGAAGAGAGTATGGTTGATTTGGATAAACTAGTTAGTTCTGAAACCAGTAATAAGCGGCCGCAAAATTTGCTCGCCCAGCTTAAAGCCTTTGGTTACTCACGTGAAGATTTAAAAATAGTAATCAAGCCGATGGCGCAAGAGGGCAAAGAGCCGGTGGGGTCTATGGGCAGCGATATTCCTTACGCCTTTTTATCAAAAAAACCACAAATTTTATACAGTTATTTTAGGCAGCTTTTTGCGCAGGTGACCAATCCGCCCATTGATTCCATAAGAGAAAAATTGGTTATGAGTTTAGAAAGCTTCATCGGCCCGGAGAAGAATATTCTAGAACAGACCCCGCAACACAGCCATAAGCTTAGAGTAAGGAATCCGATCTTGACCAATCAGGACCTGGAAAAGATCCGCGACATTAGTGTAAATAGTTTTAAGACTAAAACCATTTATACTTTTTTTGATGTCTCCAGCGGTCCGGAGGGTTTTGCGCAAGCTTTAGAGAGGATTTGTTTTGAAGCAGAGTACGCTATTGAACAGGGATATTCTTTTATAATTTTGAGCGATCGGGGGGCGGATAAAGATAACATTGCTCTGCCGTCGCTTTTAGCCGCCAGCGCTATCCACCAGTATTTAGTGAAGAAAACCGTGCGTTCGCAGGTGGCTTTAGTGGTGGAGAGCGCAGAACCCAGGGAGGTGCATCATTTCGCGTTGCTTTTCGGTTACGGTGCAGATTGCGTAAATCCGTATCTTGCTTATGAGGCGGTAGAATATTTGATTGAAGAAAAAGAAATTAATTTAGACCGCAAGACCGCCCTTAAAAATTATAATAAAGCAATCACCGACGGGATATTAAAAATTCTTTCTAAAATGGGTATTTCTACTTTGAGAAGTTATCGCGGCGCACAGATCTTTGAAGCTTTAGGTTTAAATAATGAGTTTATTGATAGATATTTCACCGGGACGGTATCTAGAATCGGCGGGGTGGGTCTGGAGGGGATTGTAGAGGAAACCCGGCAAAGGCACGCCCAGGCGTATGAGCCCAGAGGCCTAGACGCAGATTATCTGGTTAGCGGCGGAATTTATCAGTGGAAAAAGGACGGGGAATTTCACCTGTGGAATCCTGAAAGCATCGCGGCTTTACAGGATGCTACGGCCAATGCGGATTATGAGAAATATAAAGAGTTTGCCCGCCTAATCAATGATCAATCGAATAATCCGGCCACCTTAAGAAGCCTGCTTAAATTTAGGGGCCAGCCAGCCGGCATTAGCATTGATGAAGTTGAGCCGGCTCAGGATATTTTAAAACGTTTTGTTACCGGGGCAATGAGTTTTGGCTCGATCAGCGGCGCTGCGCATGAGACGATTGCTATTGCTATGAATCGGATCGGCGGCAAGTCCAATACCGGTGAAGGCGGAGAGGATCCGAGCAGATTTGTAAGCTTGCCTAACGGAGATTCCCGCCGCAGCGCGATTAAGCAGGTGGCTTCCGGCAGGTTTGGCGTAACCATAAATTATCTGGTGAATGCCGATGAGCTGCAGATAAAAATTTCTCAGGGGGCTAAACCCGGAGAAGGCGGACAATTACCAGGGCACAAGGTCAGCGAGATAATTGCTCGTACCAGATATACGACCCAGGGGGTTACTTTGATTTCTCCTCCTCCGCACCATGACATATATTCAATTGAGGATTTAGCGCAGCTGATCTTTGATTTAAAGAACGCTAATCCTAACGCCAGGGTGAGCGTAAAACTTGTCTCTGAAGTCGGAGTAGGAACAGTGGCGGCCGGAGTGGCTAAAGGGCATGCGGATATGATCCTGATTTCCGGAGGGGATGGGGGCACCGGGGCTTCTCCGAGAAGCTCAATTAGATATGCCGGGCTTCCCTGGGAGCTGGGTTTGGCTGAGACGCACCAGACCCTGCTGCTTAATAATTTGCGTTCTAGGGTCCGCCTGCAAACTGACGGAGGAATGCGGACCGGACGCGATGTGGTCATTGCGGCATTGCTGGGGGCGGAAGAATACGGTTTTTGTTCGGCCATCCTGGTGGTGATTGGTTGTGTGATGTTAAGGCATTGTCATTTAAACAACTGTTCGGTGGGAGTGGCCACCCAGGACAACATTTTACAAAAAAGGTTTAGCGGCCGGCCGGAACACATTGTAAATTATTTCCATTTTATCGTGCAGGAACTACGCGAAATTATGGCGACTCTGGGCTTAAGAACGGTTGATGAAATGATCGGAAGGACCGATCTATTGGAATTAAACCGCCAGATTATCCCGGCCAAAGCCAGGGGGGTGGATTACTCTAGGATTCTTTATCAGCCACAGTTGCCTGAGTATATCGGCCGCTATTGTAAAGTTAAACAAGATAGCGGATTGGATAAAGTGCTCGATCGTCAGCTTATCCGGATGTGGGAAGGTTGCCTTGAGAGAAATGAACCGGTAAAAATTTCCCTGGAGATTAACAACACTAACCGGGCTACCGGTGCCATGTTGAGCGGAGAGGTTACGCGCCGATGCGGAGACGGCGTACTTTTAGAGGACGCCCTGTGTTTTAAATTCCAGGGTATTGCCGGACAAAGTTTCGGAGCATTTTTGGCCAAAGGAATTACTTTTGAATTAGAGGGCTTGGCTAATGATTATATTGGTAAGGGTATCTCCGGAGGTAAGATCATCATCTATCCGGATCGGCGTATAAATTATAAAGTGGATGAAAATATTATTGTGGGCAACACCTCTTTTTATGGGGCGATATCCGGGGAGGCTTACATCAGTGGCGTAGCCGGAGAAAGATTCTGCGTAAGGAACTCTGGATTATACGCGGTAGTGGAGGGAATGGGGGACCATGGATGCGAGTATATGACCGGCGGAAGAGTGGTTGTTCTGGGTAAGACCGGAAGGAATTTTGCCGCGGGGATGTCCGGTGGCATAGCTTATGTCTATGATGAGGATGCAACTTTTAAGGAAAGGTGTAATTTAGATATGGTGGAGCTGGAAAAGATCAAAGAAGATGATCGGGATACCATCTATCATTTATTGAGCAACCATTTTAAATATACTAAAAGCGTTAAGGCTAAGAAGATTTTGGCCAATCTGCAGAATCAACTTAAAAAATTTGTCAAGGTTATGCCGATAGAATATAAACGTATTTTAGAAGGAGTAAAGCTGGAAGAAAAGCTTGATCTTGCGGAGGCGCTTGATGGGTGAAGAAAGAGGTTTTTTAAAATTAGCGCGACAAACTAGTTGTCCTCGGGAGGTTGACGAACGTTTAAGCGATTTTAAGGAAGTTTACAAGATGCGCTCGACTGATCAATCTCTTGAGCAGGCCAGCCGTTGTATGGATTGCGCGACTCCTTTTTGCCATTGGGGGTGTCCGCTAGGTAATTATATTCCGGAGTGGAATGACTATGTTTTTAAGGGAAATTGGAAGCAAGCGTTTAAATTGTTGGAGGCTACGAATAATTTTTCAGAGATAACCGGCAGGGTTTGCCCGGGGCTGTGTGAGTATTCTTGTGTTTTAGGTTTGAATGATGATCCAATTACTATCCGGGAGAATGAACTGGCGGTGGCCGAAGAAGCTTTTAAAAATGGATGGATTAAGCCTAGCCGCCTAGAAGAGAGAACCGGTAAAAGAATAGCGGTTGTCGGTTCCGGGCCGGCGGGGTTATCTTGCGCTGTCCTGCTTAATCGCGCCGGCCACAACGTAATTGTTTTTGAGCGGGATAATAAACCCGGGGGCATTTTGCGGTATGGGATCCCGGATTTTAAACTGGAAAAACATATTTTAGACAGACGCTTGGAAATTTGGAAAGAAGAAGGAGTGGTTTTTAAAACCGGAGTAAATGTCGGGGTAGATTATTCTGCCCACAAACTTCTGGAAGATTTTGATGCGGTTTGTTTAGCGGGAGGCTCGCGGGTTCCCCGGGATTTACCGATAGAAGGAAGAGATTTAAAGGGGATACATTTTGCCATGGATTATTTATCGCAATCGAATAAACGCATAAGCCAAGAGCATCTTTTGCCGGCAGATTTAATTGATGCCGGCGGTAAGCAAGTGGTGGTGATCGGAGGAGGAGACAGCGGAGCCGATTGCGTAGGCACGGCGCATCGTCAGGGAGCATCTTGCGTGGTACAAATTGAAGTTTTGCCTCAACCGGCTGAATGCCGGACTCCGGATCAGCCCTGGCCAAAGTACCCTTTACTTTTGAAAGTAACTTCCAGCCATGAGGAGGGCGGCCAGCGCTATTGGGCAGTGTTGACCAAGCGTTTTATTGGAGAGCAAGGTTGGGTTAAGAAACTTGCTTGTGTTAAAGTGGAATTTAAGGCGGTTAGCGGAAAAACCTGTCCGGTAATGCAAGAAGTTTCCGGAAGTGAGTTTGAGATAAACGCAGATTTGGTTATTCTGGCGGTAGGTTTCCTGCATCCCGAACATTCAGGCTTACTGGATGATTTGCAGATTAAATTTGATCAACGGGGGAATATTTTTACGCAAGAAAATTATCTGACCAACGTAGAAAAAGTATTCGCTTGCGGAGATATGCGGCGCGGGCAATCGTTAGTGGTTTGGGCGATTACCGAAGGCAGGCGCTGTGCCCACTTTATGGACAAATATTTGATGCAGGAAAGTAATTTACCTATTATTTAAAGGAGCGCGGAAATGATCAGTACCGGAATAGAGGGATTGGATAACGTAATTACAGGACTGCGGCTTGGTGATAATGTCGTTTGGCAAATTGACGATCTGGATGATTATGTTAATTTGGTAAAACCTTTTGTACGTCAGGCTTTAAAAGATAAAAAGAAAGTTATCTACCTAAGGTTCGCAACTCATCAAGAACTAATCAAGCCTTCTGCGCAGATAAAACGTTATGAGCTTACGGCTGCGGCAGGGTTTGAATCCTTTACCGCCAAGGTGAATAGTATTATTACGCAGGAAGGGGAAGGGGCTTATTATGTATTCGATTGTCTGTCGGAACTTCTTTTGGCCTGGGCCACTGACCTGATGATCGGAAACTTTTTCATGGTTACCTGCCCATATTTATATGAGCTTAAGACGGTTACTTATTTTTCGATCTTGCGCAATAACCATTCTTTTAAATCTATCGCTCGGATTCGCGAAACCACTCAATTGCTGATGGATGTTTACCACGGCGAAGGCAGTTTCTATTTACATCCCTTAAAAGTTTGGAACCGTTATTCCCCGACCATGTTTTTACCGCATCAAAAAGTTGGCGAGAAGTTTATTCCCATCACGGACAGCGTTAATGCGGTGGAGATATTATCCTATATTCGCCAAAAGGGCTCGCAAAGCGCCAAGCGTAACCTGGATTATTGGGATCGTTTGTTTTTGGAAGTTGAAACCCTGGTTAAAACCAAATCTTCATTGAATCAGAAAAGTGAAATGGTCAAAAGGCTTTGCAGTATAATGATCGCTAAAAACAAAAAGATTTTGTCCTTGGCTATCCGTAATTTAACACTGGAGGAATTAATTGAGATCAAATCCAGGCTGATCGGAACAGGATTTATCGGTGGCAAAGCGGTGGGTATGCTTTTGGCCCGCAAGATTCTGGCTAAAAGTAAACTTTTGGATTGGCAGAAGCTTTCTGAACCCCACGATTCTTTCTATATCGGTTCAGATATATTCTATTCGTTCATTGTGCATAACCGCTGGTGGAAATTGCATATGCAGCAAAAGAGCTCGGAAGGATATTTTAATATCGCTAAAGTGCTTAAAGAGAAGATGCTTTACGGAATTTTTCCGGATGAGATTATGGAGCGCTTTCAACAGATCGTGGAGTATTTCGGTTCTTCGCCGATTATTATTCGTTCCAGTTCTCTGTTGGAGGATGATTTCGGAAACGCTTTTGCCGGTAAATACGAAAGCATTTTTTTAGCTAATCAGGGAAGCCCAGAGCAAAGATATATTCAGTTTGCTGAGGCGGTAAAGAAAGTCTATGCCAGCACGATGAATGAGGACGCTTTAGTCTATCGCAAGCAAAGGGGGCTAGATAAGCTGGATGAACAGATGGCGCTTTTAGTGCAACGGGTTTCCGGCTCTCCGCATAAAAATTATTTTTTCCCGGATCTGGCGGGGGTAGGCGTATCTTATAATACTTATGTTTGGAATAAAGATATAGACCCGCAGGCCGGGATGCTTAGGTTAGTGTTTGGATTGGGCACCCGGGCAGTTAATCGCGTGGAAGGCGACTATCCCCGGATGGTGGCGCTGAGTGATCCGTCCCGCAGGCCGTATGCCGAAAAAGATGACCTTAGGAAATATTCACAGCATATGGTGGATCTTATAAATACTAAGGAAAATGCTTTTCAGACTATCTCTTTTGAAAAAATAGTAAGTGACAAATCTTTTACTAACCCTGAAAGTATCGCAGACAAAGATGACGAATCCAGAAACCTGATGAGAGAGCGGGGGCTAGGGGATAAGGATTATTGGATATTAACCTTAGATAAAGTACTGGCCAAGCAGGCGCTAATTAGCTCATTAAAAAAGATATTAGAATTACTGGAGGCAAGTTATCGCTATCCGGTGGAAATAGAATTTACCGTAAACTTTACCCGAGATAATATTTTTAAAATTAATCTTCTGCAGTGCCGGCCGCTGCAGACCAGGGGACTGGGCCCGAAAATTAAGATGCCGGAGCAAATAAATAAAACGGATAAACTTTTTCAATCGCAGGGATATTTTCTGGGAGGCAATATTTCGCAAAGAATCGATTGGATTATTTATGTTAATCCGGCGGCCTATACTCGACTCAGTTTGACGGATAAATATGAGGTGGCTCGGATTGTAGGGAATTTAAATAGGATTATCAAAAATAAAGAAGAGTTGCCTACCTTGCTGATGGGGCCGGGCAGATGGGGCACGACGACGCCATCGCTGGGTGTGCCGGTTAAATTTGCGGAGATTAACAATGTGGCGGTCCTGGCGGAGGTGGCTTTTTCTGCGGGGAATCTGATGCCGGAATTGTCTTTTGGGACGCATTTCTTCCAGGATCTAGTGGAAACTAATATATTTTACCTGGCGTTATTCCCTGAAAAAGAAAATTGTATCTTCGATGCTGCGCGGTTGGCCGGGCTGAATAATTTATTTTCCAAATTCATACCGGAGGCGGCTAGGTATGAGGATGTTATCGGGCTCTATGATTTAAGCCAGGCTCCGTACAGAATAATGTCGGATATCCTATCACAAAAAGTTATATGTTTTCAACCTTAAGTGACCGTTTTAAAAACAGGAGGGTTATTTAGAAATGTCTAAATATATTTTTATAACCGGCGGAGTTATTTCAAGCTTAGGCAAAGGAATTGCCTCTGCTTCTATCGGCAAGATTTTAGAATCGCGGGGCTTAAAAATTTCGCTGATGAAGCTGGATCCTTATATTAATGTTGATCCGGGGACCATGAACCCTTATCAGCACGGAGAAGTTTACGTCACCGAAGACGGAGCAGAGACGGATTTGGATCTGGGTCATTATGAGCGTTTTACCAATCCCCTTTCATCTAAATTTAACAATATTACTACCGGGCAAATTTATAACAGCGTAATCTCTAAAGAGAGGAAAGGGGATTATTTAGGCAAGACGATTCAGGTGATTCCCCATATTACAGATGCGATCAAGGAAAGGATTAAAAAGTGCGCCCAGGTTTCCAGGGCGGATATTGTAATAGTAGAAATCGGAGGAACGGTCGGGGATATTGAAAGCCTGCCTTTTTTGGAGGCGGCCAGGCAATTTAAGCTGGATATGGGCCCGGAGAGCGTGTTTTATATTCATCTTACGCTGGTGCCTTATATCAAAGCCGCCGGAGAAGTCAAGACTAAGCCTACCCAACATAGCGTGGGCACCTTGCGGGAGATAGGTATTATTCCGGATGTATTAATTTGTCGTACGGAAGAGCCGCTGACTGATCAGGTTAAAGAGAAAATTTCTTTATTTTGTAATGTGAGAAAAGAAGCGGTAATTGAATCGCCGGATATGGATTCTATCTATCAGGTGCCGTTAGTTTTTAAAAAGCAAATTCTGGATGAGATAATTCTGAGCCATTTTAAACTAATTTGTAAATTCTCAGATCTTAAAGATTGGGAGAGAAATGTTGTCAGCCGGGTGCTTAATCCTAAATATAAAGTAACGATTGCTGTAATCGGCAAATATATTGAATTGCAGGATGCCTATAAATCAATCTATGAAGCGCTGATCCACGGCGGAATTTACAATGATGCGCAAGTAGAAATAAAAAAGATTGATTCCGAGAGCTTGGAAAATGGTAAGCTGGATCAGGTGCTTAAAGGGGTCGGTGGAGTTCTGGTTCCCGGGGGTTTTGGTTATCGCGGGATTGAAGGCAAAATTAAGGCGATTAAATTTTGCCGGCTCAACCAGATTCCATTTTTAGGTATTTGCCTGGGCATGCAGTGTGCCGTAATTGAATTTGCCAGAAATGTTTGCCATTTAAAATCTGCTAATTCTACGGAATTTAAGGCGACGAAATATCCGGTAATCAGCTTGTTGGCCGAGCAGACCAGGCTTAAAGATCTGGGCGGTACCATGCGTTTAGGTGCGTATGCCTGTAAAATTAAAAAGAATACTCTGGCCGCTTTAGTTTATGGTAAAAATTTGGTTAATGAACGGCACCGGCACAGGTACGAGTTTAATAATAAATTTAAGAAATTATTTGAAAAAAACGGCCTGGTACTTTCCGGGGTTTGCCCGGGGAAGGATTTAATTGAAATCGTGGAGCTTAAAGCTCACCCCTATTTTATTGCCGTCCAGTTTCATCCTGAATTTAAGTCTAAGCCCGACAGGGCTCATCCGTTGTTTAGTGGTCTTATCCGGGCAGCGTTGAAGCTTAGCGCCTCGGGTAAACAAAAAGAAAGAGGCTAATATGTGCGGAATATTCGGGGTCTACCCCCACCAAGATGCAGCGCGGTTGAGTTATTTAGGCCTTTATGCGCTGCAGCACAGGGGCGAAGAATCCAGCGGGATAATTACCCGTAATGGTAAAAAGATACATCTGCATAAAGCCATGGGTTTGGTCAGTGATGTATTTGACGAAAAAATTATTCGTTCTTTACGCGGCGATTTAGCCGTTGGACATGTGCGCTATTCGACTACCGGTAGCAGTACGCTTAAGAACGCCCAGCCGTTTTACGTAAAATCCAAAATCGGCCAGATTGCCGTGGCTCATAATGGAAATCTTACCAATACCGTTAAACTGCGCGAAGAACTGGAGAATAACGGTGCTCTTTTTCAGACCACCATGGATTCAGAAATTATCGTGCACCTTTTGGCTCATAGCAAGAAAAAGGATTTGCAAGGAATTGTGATTGAGGCGCTCTCTAAGTTGGAAGGCGCCTATTCTTTGGCCTTAATGTTTAATGATACCCTGATCGGAGCCAGAGATACTTTTGGCTGGCGCCCGCTTTGCCTGGGTAAACTTGACGGCGCCTATATTCTGGCTAGCGAAACCTGCGCGTTAGATTTAATTAATGCCGAATATATCCGGGATATCCAGCCGGGGGAAGTAGTTTTTATTTATAAAGATAGAATTGAATCGGTGAAACCTTTTAATCAATCTCGCTGCGCTTTTTGCATCTTTGAGTATATTTATTTTGCCCGCCCGGATAGTAATATTTTTGGCCAAAGCGTATATTTAGCCAGAAAAAATCTGGGTAAACAGTTAGCCGCTGAATTTCCAGTTGATGCGGATATTGTAATGCCGATACCGGATTCCGGCACTTACGCCGCTTTAGGCTATGCGCAAGCCTCTAAGATTCCTTTTGAATTTGGAATTGTGCGTAATCACTATATCGGCAGGACGTTTATCCAGCCCAGCCAAGAGTTGCGGGATTTTCGGGTAAGAATAAAACTCAATCCGCTTAAAGAGGCGCTGGCCGGTAAGCGGGCGATTATAATCGAGGATTCCATTGTGCGCGGCACCACCAGCAGAATGCGCGTAAAGAGTTTGCGTCAAGCCGGAGTAAAACAAGTGCATATGTTGGTCAGCTGTCCGCCGCTTAGGTTCCCTTGTTTTTACGGGATAGATTTTCCAACCAAAAAAGAGTTGGTCGCTTCCAAACATGACCTGGCCTGGATTCGTGATTTTATCGGCGCAGATAGCTTGGAATATCTAAGCCTGGAAGGGATGTTGAACTCTATGCCGCTTCCTAAGGAAAACTTCTGCACGGCTTGTTTTACCGGAGAATACCCTTCCCAGCAAAAATGCCCTTTCTCTAAAAATATTTTGGAGAAATAA
>JAZDLL010000073.1:0-6375 GCA_043802105.1 Candidatus Omnitrophota bacterium | reverse complement strand
GATCCTCTTTATTCCAGTGCCTACACAAATCTGGCGCTTCTTTATGAAGGCCAGCGTAATTTAGAGAAGGCAGCATTTTATTGGGGTAAACGCGTAGAGGTGGGAGTTCAGGATGATCCCTGGACACAAAAAGCCGCCAATCGGCTGCGTGATATCCGTATGTCTTTATCCGGCCGGCCTTTCGCTGTTGAGCGAGAAGAAGAAGTCCTGGGTTTAATGAAGGATATTACGGGAGATAGAGCCGAGCTTAATCAAAATGATAAAAATCTTTCCCGAGCGCACTTTAAAAAAGCCAAAGCCAGTTTTAATAAGGGGGATATGGCTACGGCCATCAAAGAAGCTTTGGATGCTCAGTATTTAGATCAGGATAACCCGGAGATTGAAGCATTTATTGAAAAGGCAGAGCGAAGAGCTCTGACGCGATAGAAGCGTACCGCAAAACATCTTTCCTTACATTGAATTCCTTAAATATTTAATTAATGGCTGAAAAAAGCTTATTCTTGATTGATGCCACTGCATTTTGCTATCGGGCCTACTATGCCCCAAGCGGAACAAGTATCTTAAGAACTTCTGGGGGACAAGAGACAAATGCCATCTACATATTTTTAAATATACTCAATAAGATATTACGGGAGCAAAAGCCGGATTATTTGGTCTGTTGTTTTGATGTTTCGCGAGATACCTTTCGGCTGGCCAAGTTTGCGCAGTATAAGCAACAAAGGGATTCGATGCCCGAAGGTTTGGTGAGCCAAATTCCCATTATCAAAGAAGTGGTTTCCGCTTACGGTATTCCTATTTTTGAAAAAAAAGGTTTTGAAGCTGATGATCTAATTGCTCAACTTGCCCGCAAGGCAGCGACTAAAAAAATCTCCGTGACGATTGTTAGCAGTGATAAGGACATTCTGCAATTAGTGGGCAAACATATTTCGGTATTGAGCCCTTATAAAGATGACGGCGTACTTTATGATGAAGCTAAAGTAAAAGAGCGTTTTGGGGTAGCCCCGGAGAGGGTGAGCGATATTATTGCCCTGATGGGAGATGATGCGGATAATCTTCCGGGAGTTCCGGGGATCGGGGAGATAACCGCAAAAAAACTTATCACTAAATTTGGCTCGCTGGATAAATTGCTTAAAAATATTGCCAAGGTAGAGCCTGAGAAAATTAGAGAAGAAATAGCTAAGCATGTCGAGCGTATAAAATTAAATAAAGAGCTGATTAATCTTAACCAAAAAGTAGATATGGAGTTGGATTTAAAGAAGGCCAAAATCGGACAGCCTGATTATGCGCAGTTAGCGCGGCTTTTTAAAAAGCTGGAGTTTAAAAAGCTGCTTGGTGAGCTGCCGGATACAGAAGATAAGAAAGCGTCGGCGAATTTGCATGCTTGCGGAAAGAAAGAAATAAAAGATTTACTTAAAAGTTGTGATGAAATTGCTATCTTTGGAACTGGCGCCGACGATTTATTTTATGCCGTGGGAGATAAATTATTCGAAGCAAAGTCAGCCCAGAAAGATTTGACCAGGGTAATCTCTAATGCGCAGGTCAAGAAGATAGGATATGATCTTAAGAAATTGAAAGTGGTTCTGGCTAAAGAAGGTTTAATCTTAAACGGTTTAGATTTTGATGTGATGATCGCCGCCTATCTGTTGAATCCATCGCGGACAAGTTATGCGTTGGAGGATCTGGCGCTTGAGAATTTAGGGGAATTTATCCGTCCGGGATCTTTAGAAACAAAAGAGGCGTTGGCCTTGGTCGTGCGTTTAAAACCGGTGCTTAAAAAAGCACTGGAAGGAAAAGATTTGTCCAAGTTGTTTTTTGAGCTGGAAATGCCCTTGGTGAGTATTTTAGCGCAGATGGAGCAAAACGGGATAAAACTGGATTTAGATTTACTGAAAAATCTTTCGCATGATATTGAACATAGATTAATTAAGTTGATTTCGGATATTTACCAGACAAGCGGGACGCAATTTAATATCAACTCTCCTAAACAGTTAGGCCAGGTTTTATTTGAAAAATTGGGCTTGCCGGTGATTAAAAAAACCAAGACCGGGCCTTCTACCGATGAGGAGGTGCTCAAGCGTCTGACGGATAAGCATGCTTTGCCTGTTTTGTTGCTGGAGTATCGGCAGTTGACTAAATTAAAAAACACTTATGTTGACGCTTTACCTAAATTAGTGGATCCATCTACCGGCAGGGTGCATACTTCTTTTAATCAAACCGGCACTGAAACAGGCAGGTTGAGCTCCAGTAATCCTAACCTGCAGAATATTCCGATTAAGACGGATATTGGCGCCAGGATTCGGCAGGCGATTATTGCTTCTCGTCGGGATACTTGTTTGTTTTCCTGCGATTATTCACAAATAGAGTTAAGGGTGTTGGCGCATCTGTCTGGCGACCATACGTTGATTGAGGCTTTTAACCGTAATCAGGATGTGCACCGTCTGACGGCTTCTTTAATTTACAACCTTTCTGAGTCGGAAGTTAAGGAACAGATGCGTGAGGTAGCCAAAAGAGTAAATTTTGGTATTATTTACGGTCAAAGTGCATACGGCTTGAGTAAGGATTTAGATATTTCGGTAAATCAGGCTCAGGATTTTATCGATGCATATTTTTTACGTTATCCTAAAGTAAAAGAATATATTGAGGCGCAGATAAAAAAGGCTCAAAGCGAAGGATTTGTTACCACGCTTTTAGGAAGAAGAAGGTATATCCCCGAGATTAATAATAAAAATATGGGGCTTAGGCAGTTTGCTCAGCGTCAAGCGGTAAATACTCCTATTCAAGGAACAGCTAGTGATTTGATTAAGCTGGCCATGATTAAAATATCCGCGCAAATTAAAAGTAAGGGCTTAGAAGCCAAGATGATTTTACAGATTCATGATGAGTTGGTTTTTGATCTGCCGATTTCCGAATTAAATATACTTACCAGGATGGTTAAAGATGAAATGGAGAATGTTATGAAATTAGACGTGCCGATAAAAGTAGATATGAAAAAAGGGGCCAATTGGCTGGAGATGTCTACATTTTCGCAAAGAGCGAGGGTGAGCCAATGAAGATAGCGATGGTGGCTTCGGAGGTTGTGCCTTTTGCTAAGACCGGAGGATTGGCGGATGTGGCGGGAGCTTTACCTTTGGCTTTAGAGTATTGCGGACATGAAATAATTGTGATTATGCCAGCTTATAAATGTATTACGGATGCTAAGTTAAAATTTACCCGGGTTTCCAAGGATATAACTACTTGCGTCATCGGTAAAAATATTAAAGTCTTCTTTATTGAAAATAAGAATTATTTTAACCGGGATGGATTATACGGAGATAAAAACGGTGATTACCCGGACAATCTAGAGCGCTTTGCTTTTTTCTGCCGCCGGGCGTTAGATTTATTAAAAGAGATAAATTTTTCCGCGGATATCTTACATTTGCATGATTGGCAAACCAGCCTGGTTGCGGCGTATTTGCATAATTTATATTCGAGCATGAATTTTTATAGCAGGATCGGGTGTGTTTTAACTCTTCATAATCTCGGTTATCAGGGGGTTTTTGCTAAAGAAGAATTCCCCAAGCTGGGTTTTGCTTGGGAGCTTTTTGATATTGATGGTTTTGAATTTTACAATAAAATTAACCTGCTCAAAGGTGGAATAGTTTTTGCGGATTTTATCAATACGGTGAGCCCCACTTATGCCAGCGAGATTCAGACTAAAGAACTGGGATTTGGATTAGATGGGCTCTTGAGGAAGCGCAAGAGTGTTTTAAGTGGCATTTTAAACGGGGTGGATTATTCTGTTTGGGATCCGAATACGGATAAGTTTATCATGCAAAATTTTTCTTTGGCTAATTTAGAAAACAAAGCTTTAAATAAAGAGGATTTACAGAAAACCTGCGGTTTGCCGATAGATAAAAATATACCAGTTTTAGGAATGGTCTCCCGGTTAGCCCAGCAGAAGGGGTTGGATATTTTTGTTGCGGGTTTAGATGAACTCTCCAAGCTGGATGTGCAATTGGTTATTTTGGGAGCCGGAGACCTAAAATACCAGGAGATTCTTAAAGGGGTAGCCGAAAAATATCCAAAAGTTATTTCATTAAATTTGAAATTTGATGATCCACTGGCGCATAAGATTTATGCGGGTAGCGATCTTTTCTTGATGCCCTCTAAATACGAACCCTGCGGATTGGGGCAATTAATTAGTTTACGTTACGGAACAATTCCGCTGGTTTTTAAAACCGGCGGCTTGGCGGATACTATCAATAAGAATAACGGTTTTGTTTTTAATCAATACACAGAAGAAAATTTATTAAAATTAATCCATAAGGCTATTTTAGTATTCAAAGATAAAAATAAATGGTTGGCTTTGATCAATTACGCTATGGAATGTAATTTTTCCTGGAAGGTCTCGGCCGATAAATACGTTCAGTTGTATGTCAAAGCTAAAAAATAAATTTATTCTAGGGGTGACCGGTAATATTGGCAGCGGTAAAAGCACGGTCGCCAGGATGTTTAAAAACCAGGATTGCGCGTTGATTAATGCCGATTGTTTAGGGCATGATCTTATCTCTAGCGGGACCGGCGTTTATGGAAAAATTATAAAATCGTTTGGCCGGGGGATTCTTCGATCGGATAATTCCATTGACCGCGCTAAGCTTTCAAAAATAGTTTTTACCCAGCGAGCAGCTTTAGCTAAACTTAACGGCATTGTGCATCCGGAGTTAATCCGGCAGATCAAGCGGCGTATCCGCAAGTCAAATAATAAAATTATAATTTTGGATGCTGCCTTAATTATTGAGGCCGGATTAACCAGCCTGGTGGATAAGCTGGTGGTGGTGACCGCCAAAAAGCAGCAGCAGATCTTGCGCGCACAAAAGAGCTTAGGGTTGGTAAAAAAACAGGTAATTTTAAGGATGAAATCCCAGATTTCGCAAAAAGCAAAGTTGCGTTTTGCGGATTTTATTATAGATAATAGCAGCCAATTAAGTAAAACCCAGAAACAAGTTTCTAAAATACGGAGGCTCCTTGCTCGTTTAACTCACAAGGATTTTCTGGATAAAAGGTAAAAGGAGGACCCTGATTCGCTGCGCTCATCAGGATTTTTCTGGATAAAAGACAAAAGGAGGAAGTTGTGGAAAAGTTAGATATTAAAAATCTTAAAGACATGAAAATTACCGAATTAAATAAGCTGGCCAAAGATTTAAATGCCAGCGGGATCAGCGGTTTGAAAAAGCAGGATTTGATTTTTAAAATACTGCAAGCCCAGGCCGAAAAAGAGGGGCTGATGTTTGGCGAGGGGGTGCTGGAGATTCTTTCCGAAGGGTTTGGCTTTCTGCGCAGCCCGAATTACAACTATCTTCCTTGTCCGGATGACATTTATATTTCTCCGTCCCAGATTAGAAAATTTGAATTGCGCACGGGGGATACGGTAAGCGGGCAGATTCGCCCGCCTAAGGAGGGAGAAAAATATTTCGCTTTACTCAAGGTGGAGGCGGTAAATTTTGAGAATCCCGAGGAGGTAAAAGAAAAGGTGCTTTTTGATAATCTTACTCCGGTTTATCCGCGGGAGCCGTTTAATATGGAAACTAAGCCCGATGAGCTATCCATGCGGATTATGGGCCTACTTACTCCCATCGGCAAAGGCCAGCGCGGCCTGATCGTGGCTCAGCCCTATAGCGGTAAAACCGTTTTGCTGCAGAAGATCGCTAACGCCATTACCAGCAATAATCCGGATGTAATTCTCATTGTATTATTGATCGATGAGCGGCCGGAAGAGGTTACGGATATGCAGCGCAATGTTAAAGGCGAGGTAATTTCATCTACCTTTGATGAGCCGCCGGAACGCCACGTGCAGGTTGCCGAAATCGTTTTGGAGAAGGCCAAGCGCCTGGTTGAGCATAAACGCGACGTGGTGGTGCTGTTGGATAGTATTACACGTTTAGCGCGAGCCTATAACGCCGTGGTTCCGCATAGCGGTAAGGTTCTCTCCGGAGGCATTGATTCTAATGCTTTGCAGAAACCCAAAAGATTCTTTGGGGCGGCGCGCGCAGTAGATGAAGGCGGTAGCTTAACCATTATTGCCACGGCCTTAGTGGATACCGGAAGCCGGATGGATGAAGTTATTTTCGAAGAGTTTAAAGGAACCGGCAACATGGAGACTCAGCTGGATCGCAATCTTTTCCAGCGTAGGATTTATCCGGCCATTGATATTAAACGCTCCAATACCCGGCATGAAGAGCTGTTGGTTAAACCGGATGTGTTGAGTAAGACTTGGATTTTAAGAAAAGTTTTAAATGAGCTGAATAATGTGGAAGCGATGGAGTTATTAATTGAAAAATTAGGCAAGACCAAGAATAACGAAGAGTTTCTAAACAGTATGAATCAAAAATAAATGAG
>JAZDLL010000067.1:0-2906 GCA_043802105.1 Candidatus Omnitrophota bacterium | reverse complement strand
GATTTCCTCGGCCTTATCGGCCCGAACGGCTCTGGAAAAACCACGCTTTTACGCCTGGCCACCCGCGTGCTTACCCCCGGTAAAGGACAGATTTATTTTAAGGATAAAAACATCTTCCAGATGGATTTAAAAGAATTCTGCCGTAACGTGGCTTATGTTGCCCAGGATATCAGTATTAATTTTCCTTTTTCAGTAATGGAAATGGTCTTAATGGGCAGGATTCCCCATTTAAAACGCCTGCAGTTTGAGGCCAAAAGAGATATTAAAATAGCGGAAGAGGCCTTAACAGTAACAGATACCCTGGGCCTAAAACAAAAGTTTATCGATGAATTAAGCGCCGGCGAACGCCAGAGGGTGATCATTGCCCGGGCGCTAGCCCAGGAGCCGATTTTATTATTCCTGGATGAACCCACTTCGCATTTGGATATCGGCCACCAGATACAAGTAATGGACTTGTTAAAAAAACTAAACCGCGCCAATAACCTGACTATAGTAATGGTTTTGCATGATTTAAACCTGGCCAGCGCGTATTGTAACCGCATAGCCTTGCTCAATGAAGGCGCGATTTTTAAACAAGGCAAACCCGAGGAAGTGCTTACTTATCAAAACATCGAGGCAGTGTATAAGACCCTGGTCCTGGTAAACGAAAATCCGGTAACCAAAAAACCAAACGTGGTCTTAGTCCCGGGAGAAAAATAATGCTGACTACTCTTTACCTGATCAGGCACGGAATAACCAAGCTGAACAAAAAGAAAATGTACTGCGGCAAGATAGGCGCCCCTTTAAGCAGCCAAGGCAAACGCCAGTCTGCGAAGTTAGCCAAAAGATTAAAATCCGTAGATTTTGACCGGGTCTATTCCAGCAGCAAAAAACGCGCTCTCCAGACTGCCAGGATAATCTTTAAAAATGAACGGATAACCAGGGTAAACGGACTGAGTGAAGTAAATTTCGGGGTAATGGAAGGATTAACCTATAGCCAGATACTTGAAAAATACCCTGATGCCTATAAGAAATGGCTAAAAAACCCTTACTGCAATTGTATACCAAAAGCAGAAGGCTTGGATGCATTTGGAAAAAGAATAGAAAAAACAATAGCCAAAATCATCAAGGGCAATAAGGGTAAAACCATTGCCGTGGTCTGCCACGGCGGAACAATCAGCATATTCATTACCGTAATATTAAAAAACAAAAAATTCTGGGATTATATTCCAAAACCGGCAAGTTTCAGTATTGTGGAATATAAAAAGGACAAACCGAGTATTAAATTGTTTAATAACACCGCATAATTTAAATATTTACCACTAAAAAAGTTCCATTATGGGGAAAATAATCTTTATTACAGGCGGGGCAAGAAGCGGCAAAAGCAGCTATGCCGCAAGTCTTGCTAAAAAGTACAGAAGAGTGGCTTTTATCGCTACCTGCCAGCCATTAGACCGGGAAATGGCTAAACGGATCAAGCTGCACCAGCAAACAAGGCCTAAAAACTGGAAAACATTTGAAGAGCCCCAAAGAGTCGCGTTTTTATTGAGCGAACTGGATAACAGTTTTGATTGTATCCTGATTGACTGCTTGACCCTTTTGGCCTCGAATCTTATTTTAGGCAAATATAATAAAAAACAAGTTCTAACCGAGATCAAGACAATGCTCGCAAATCTTAGAAAGAAAAAAGCAAAAACCATAATCGTATCTAATGAGGTAGGGCTGGGCCTTGTGCCCACAACTAAATTAGGCAGGAATTTCCGCGATATCGCCGGAAAAGTAAACCAGCTTGTGGCTAAAGAAGCTGATGAAGTATTTTTTACAGTCTCTGGGATACCGGTAAAAATCAAAGCATAAGAGCTAAGGGATAAAGGATAAAAAATGGAGAGGATACAAAATATTGTTAAACGGATACAACCAATTGATCAAAATATTATCCAAAAAACCCAAAAACGGTTAGATAATCTAACCAAGCCTTTAGGAAGCTTGGGCAGGCTGGAAGAATTAGCTAAACAAATCTGCGGAATCACCGGAAAAGATTCGCCGGTATTAAAAAACAAGGTAATCTTTACTTTAGCCGGTGACCACGGCGTAACTGATGAAAAAGTAAGCCCATATCCTAAAGAAGTAACCGCTCAAATGGTTTATAATTTCTTAAATGGCGGAGCCGGGATAAATGTCCTGGCAAAACATGCCGGCGCCAGGGTAGTAATAGCTGACCTGGGAGTGGCTTGCGATTTAAAACCTCATCCTGAATTAGTAATTAAAAAAATAAACTACGGCACAAAAAATATAACTAAAGGCCCGGCAATGACCAGGGATGAAGCGATTAAAGCTATTGAAGCAGGCATCGAAATATTTGAGGAAAATTATAAAAATGGCTTGGATATCGTAGGAACCGGAGATATGGGTATTGGTAATACCACACCTTCAAGCGCAATAACCGCATGTCTAACCAAAACATTGGTTGAAGATATTACCGGAAAAGGAGCGGGACTGGATGATAAAGGGCTACAGAATAAAATCAGCATGATAAAAAAAGCCCTGGAAATCAATAAACCCGATCCCCAAGACGCCATAGATGTTTTAACCAAGGTAGGCGGTTTTGAAATAGGAGGCCTGGCTGGAATAATCCTGGCAGCAGCCAGCCACAAGGTCCCGGTAGTCATAGACGGTTTTATTTCCGGAGCAGCAGCATTGATTGCCTATCATATTGAGCCCAAGGCCAAGGAATACATGATCGCCAGCCATTGTTCAGTAGAAAGAGGCCATAAGATAATCCTGGATCACATCGGATTAAGGCCGCTTTTTAACCTTGACCTGCGCTTAGGTGAAGGAACAGGAGCAGCTTTGGGAATAAGCCTGGCTGAGGCATCAATAAAAATACTGACTGAAATGGCCACTTTCGAAAGCGCTCAGGTTTCTAA
>JAZDLL010000062.1:0-8180 GCA_043802105.1 Candidatus Omnitrophota bacterium | reverse complement strand
TACTTCTTTAATGCCTCTGCAACCGCATTTAAAAGAGTTTCCGGCTTTACCGGTTTTTCCAAAACCGCCTTTACCGGCAGCCAATTTGCATCCGGCTCAAAACCAAAAGGAAGATTCATATCTTTGCGAATACCCGTAACTAGAATCACCGGGATATTCTTAGTAGCCTGATCTTCTTTTAACCCCCGGGCCACATCAAAGCCCTCGCTTTTATGAGTCATCATAACATCCAGCAGGATCAAATCAGGCAACTTGGCTTTGGCCTCCTTAAAACCATCCGTTCCATTGGTGGCAGTTAAAACTGCATAATCCCTGGCCTCCAACAAAGTAGCCATCGCCTCGACAAAATCCGGATCATCATCAACGATCAATATTTTATTCGCCATAACACCTCCAAGTTTGTGTTTGAATTATACAACCACTTAATTACTTTGACAACTAATTTTAAAAATAACTATTTTTGTTCTGGTTGTTTACGGTACATTTTAATAACTTCTACTGCTTTTTTGGGCGTAAGCGTGCCATAAATCTTTTCACCAATCATCATCACCGGAGCCAGACCGCACGCTCCCAGGCACCGCGTTTCCTGCAAAGAAAATAATTTATCTTCGCTGGTTTCTCCCAGCCCAATTTTAAGCTCCTGCTTTAAAGCTTCCAGAATCTCATCTGCCCCCTTAACATAACAAGCCGTACCCAAGCAAACTGAAACCGTATATTTACCTTTAGGCGCAAGATTAAAATAGTGATAAAACGTCGCTACCCCCCAGATATGAGCAGTGGGAATATTCATGGTTAAAGCCACTTCATCCATAATCTTTTGAGGCAGATAACCATAAAGCTCCTGCGCTTTATGAAGTACGGCGATAAGCTGTGAATCCGGACGCGGGCGTCCTTTTAACTCTTCCATATAACCTTTTAATTCTTCTGCTTTTTTATCGCCATTACCACCTACACAATCCATCTTCATACCCCTTTCAATAATTTATCGCGCCTGGATCTCAGCCGGAACAATTCCCAACGGCTCTTTGGCCTTGTAATGCGTATGTAAAAGCTTATGCGAAACCGGACTTAACGGCCGGCCTAGAAATTCCTTATAAATTCTTTGGATATCCGGATTCTGGTGACTACGCCTGATGGTCTTATTACGGTCTAAACCATAGAGTGCCTCCGCTCGGCACTTTAAACATTCTTCATCCAACGGTATAGAATTAAATCCTGCGTACGGCTGTCCGCCTCCGCCGATACATCCCCCGGGACAACCCATAATTTCTATAAAATGATACCGCTGCGGCTCTTTACGAACCACCGACAATAATTCATGGGCATTTCCTAAACCGTGTGCCACGGCCACCCTCACTTCTTTACCGTCAATCACCAATTTTCCCTCTTTGATTCCTTTAAGCCCGCGAATATCATTAATTTCAATATCCAATAATGTTTCCCCGGTATATAATTCATAGGCTGTACGAATAGCTGCCTCCATCACCCCTCCGGTGGTGCCAAAAATAGCACCCGCACCGCTGGAAAGCCCCATCGGTTCATCAAATTTTTCCCCTTTAATATGCAAAAGATCAATGCCTGAAGATTTCATCATCCAGGCAATTTCACGGGTAGTAATAACCATATCCGTAGTCGTCAGACCATCAATCATTAATTCCGGCCGCTGGGCTTCGTATTTCTTAGCCGTGCAACACATAATCGCAACGTTTAAGATCTTCTTAGGGTCCCTCTTTATTTTTTCAGCAAAATAGGTCTTAATTAAAGTGCTCATCATAGACATGGGAGACTTGCAGGTAGAAACGTTATCCAACAAATCAGGAAAAAACTGCTCCACATATTTCATCCAGGCACTGGAACAGGAAGTAATCATGGGAAGTTTGCCTTTACCCTGAAATCTTTCCAAAAACTCACTGGCCTCCTCCATAACCGTCAAATCCGCGGCAAACTGCGTGTCAAAAACATAATCAAAACCCAGCCTGCGTAAAGCGGCAACCGTCTCTTGTTCCATTTGTCTTCCTGCGGGTAAAGAAAATGCCTCTCCAATTGCCGCGCGCACGGATGGCGCAATCTGGGCAATTTTAACTAAGTCGGGATCGCTAAGTTTTTCGAATAGCTCCTGGGTATAATTTTTCTCTACAAACGCTGCTGTCGGGCACACATTAATGCATTGTCCGCAAGTCGTGCAAACTGTTTCGGAAAAAGGGGCATTGTAGGCCGGCATGACTACGGTTTTAAATCCCCGATAGGCATGCCCCAGGGCATTAACGCGTTGTACTTCAGAACAAACACGTACGCACCTGCCGCAAAGAATGCACTTATTTGGATCGCGCACAACAGAAGTAGAAGACAAATCTTTTTCATAATGCTTAGTCTCGCCTTCAAAATGACGCTTACGTATACCCAGGCTGTGGGCTAAGCGTTGCAGCTCGCAATTTGAATCACGTTCACAAGTATTGCAATCCACAGGGTGATTATCTAAAATCAACTCCACGATATCCCTGCGCGCGCGACGTAGCTCTTTTGAATTCGTCTGGATCTTCATACCTTCGCTCACCGGATAAGCGCACGATGCGCAATAGTTATTCATCCCCTCAACTTCAACAATACAAACACGGCAGGCGCCTTCAATGGAAAGCCGGGGATGATAACATAATCGCGGAATATGAAAACCCAGATTATCCGCTGCCTGCATAATGGTTAACCCGTCGCTTGTTTTATAGGGTTTAGAGTTTATATAAATTGTGATATCTTTAGCCATTGCCTTTGCTCCTTCTATACCTTTTTAATTGCTTCAAACTTACAAACTTTAAAACAGTTTCCACACTGAACACATTTATTCTGATGAATTAGATGTTGCTGTTTTAGCTCTCCGCTAATGGCCGAGGTAGGACAAACCTTTTTACACGCTCCACAGCCAATGCATTTCTCAATGATCGCATAATTAAACAATTGTTTACACACGTGGGCCCGGCAGTGCTTTCTTAAAACATGCTCCTCATATTCATCGCGAAAGTTTTTCAAAGTGCTTAAGACCGGATTCGGAGCTGACTGCCCTAACCCGCATAAAGAAGATTTTTTAATCATCGTCCCCAAGCGCTCAAGCTTGGCCAGATCTTCGGCCACTCCCTTGCCCGCGGAGATCCGCGTAAGGATCTCCAGCATTCTTTTGGTCCCTTCGCGGCAAGGAGTGCACTTACCACAGGATTCATTCTGGGTAAACTCCAAAAAGAATTTAGCCATATTAACCATGCAAGAATCTTCATCAATAACAATCATACCGCCTGAGCCCATAATTGAACCGGCCTGAGCCAGCGACTCATAATCAATGGGCGTATCCAAATATTCTTCGGAAAGGCAGCCGCCGGATGGCCCTCCGGTTTGCACGGCTTTAAACTTCTTTCCGCCGGGAATTCCTTCGCCAATATCATAAATTATCTCGCGCAAAGTTGTCCCCATCGGAACCTCAACCAACCCGGTATTGCTGATCTTGCCGGCCAAAGCAAAAACTTTTGTCCCCTTACTCTTGGGAGTTCCGATTGAACTGAACCAATCCGCGCCATCCAAAATAATAACCGGAATATTCGCCCAGGTTTCTACATTATTAATCAGGGTCGGTTTTCCGAATAAACCTTCCACCGATGGATACGGCGGACGTGGACGCGGCATACCGCGCGAACCTTCAATAGAATGAATTAAAGCGGTTTCCTCGCCACAAACAAAAGCCCCTGCCCCCAGGCGAATTTCAATATCAAACGAAAAGTCCGAGCCTAAGATATTTTCTCCGAGAAACCCGTTGGCATAAGCGGCCGCAATTGCCTTCTTAATTCTAGCAATGGCTAAAGGATACTCCGCACGGATATAAACTATACCTTTACGCGCGCCAATCGCATAAGCGCCTATGCACATACCTTCAATAACCGTGTGCGGATCACCCTCGATCGTGCTTCTATCCATGAAAGCGCCCGGATCTCCTTCATCAGCGTTACAGATCACGAACTTCTCAACACTTTGTTCTTTAGCCGTTAACTCCCACTTTAACCCCGTAGGAAAACCTGCGCCGCCGCGCCCGCGTAAACCGGATTTTTTAATCTGGGTAATAACCTGCGCAGCACTAATATCCGTGAGCACTTTAGCGAGAGCCTCATATCCCCTGACGGATAAATAATCATCGATCTTCTCCGGATCAATAATGCCGCAGTTACGTAAAGCGATGCGCATCTGTTTTCCGAAAAATTTTACATCGCCAAAAATACGGAAAAAACGATTATAAAGATGATCCTCTTGGATGACTAGCCGGGCAACCGGTTTATTTTTTAAAATATGCTGTTGGATAATCTCCGGAATATCCTCTTGGGAAACCTTGCCATAAATGGTATAGCCAGGATTAATAATGATAATCGGCCCCTTGCCGCACATACCCAAACATCCTGAAAGCATAATCCGTACAGTATCCGCTAGGTTATGCCGCTGTAACTCTTTTTGGATTATGCCTTTTAGCTCTTTAGAGCGATTACGCATACAAGTTGGTCCATCGCATAAAGTAATTACATATTCCATTTTCACGTATACCTTCCCCCTTAACCTATTTAATCACCCAATCCTGGATAACCTGGCCTTTTTTAATATGCTTTTCAATAATCTCCCTAGCACGCTGCGGATTTATTTTACCGTATTTAACCGGAATCTTTCCTTCTTCCACCACTTCCACGGTAGGCTCTAAATTACACCTGCCGGCGCAACCTTTTTGGCTAAGATACACATCGGTAAGACCGCCTTTTACTGCTTCTTGAAAAACCTGCATTACCTCTTTGGAACCGGCGGCAATTTCACAGGTAGCCATACCCACATACACTCGTTTACTAGAAAGATACCCTTTACTGATAATCCGATTTATCGCCTCCGCCCGCTTCTTTCTAATCTTCTGCAATGGCGTTTCCATTACTTGCCTCCTTTAAATGAGCAGACAACTTACGGAACAATAGTGACGTAAGTTGTAGGCCGCCAGGCCGTCTGCGAATTTATCCCGCCGAATAATTTGAGGCGGGAGCTCGCTCAATATCAAAATGGAACGAATTGCCCGCCATACTTGATTCCACCCAAATATGCCCGCCATGTTTCTGGATAATCTCTTTAGTAATAAAAAGCCCCAAACCCGTGCCCTGAATCGCCTTGGTTTGTTCCGAAGCCAGGCGAGAAAAACGCTTAAAAAGTTGAAGCTGCTGCGGGGCAGAAAGCGGCTGGCCATCATTATAAACACTAAACTCTAAGCTCTCCGGATGTTCTGTTGCACCAATGATTATCTTGCCGCCGATCATTCCATATTTAACTGCGTTTCCGATTAAATTATTGGCCACCACCACCAAAAGATCCAAATCACCATATGCTTTTATTCCTGCCTGCAAATTATTTACTATCTCCATCTGCTTGGCCGCCGCAGCCTGGGTAAATTCTTCAATAGCCTGACTAAAGACATCTTCCTTAATCAACAACTCCTGGGGCCTAACAGCAAGCTCTCCTTTCTCAATACGACTTAAGCTTAAAAAGTTTTTCACGGTCGCGGATAAATAATCAAGTTTACGCGTCACTAGATCCATCGCCTTACGCTGTTTAAAGTTAATCATCCCCAAGAATCCATCCCGCACCGAGTAAGCATTTAAAATTACCGAGGAAAGCATGCCTTTTAATTCATGCGCCACAAACCCGATCAAATCTAAATAACTTTTATTTAAAATCTCCAGCTTAGTATTAGACACCCGGAGGTTTTCTTCGCGCTCCTGCAACTTAGAAGCCATATTATTAAATGACTGCGCTAATTCATTCAGCTCGCCAATATTGGCATCGATTTTAGCCCGATACCCCAGGTTTCCGGAAGAAACCTTGTGCGTGGCTTCCACCACATCCACCAGGGGCCGAGAAACTCGAGACGCCAAGATATAGGAAAAAACTACCGCTAAACCGGCGACCAACAAAATAATACCTAAGAAAATAATGCTAATGCTCCAGAGCAAATCCACAAAAGGTTGCTCGAGTAAACCAACATAAAGAATACCGATTATCTTGCCATGGATATTCCGGATTGGTTCGTACCCGGCAAAATACCAATTAGTAACCACAAAAGCCCGATCCAACCAGGTTTGCCCCTTGCGTACAACATTATCATAAACCGTCCGGGAAACTCGCGTTCCGATGGCGCGCTGGCCGTTGCTATCTAAAACATTGGTTGAAATGCGTGTATCATCAAGAAAAATCGTTACCGTACCTACGGGCTTAGACTTATACATTTTATTACCGAAAACATAATCCCGAATACGGTCAACAATCTCAAAATCGCGATTAAGAATCCTGCCGGCATACAAGAGCTTGCTTAAATTACCCCTCTCATAAATAGGCATGGCATATTCCATGGCCAGGGCTCGATCAATGACCTTTTTGGTCGTCGGTTCCGCTTTAGCCGTAAAACGGATACCAATCTCTGCCTGCTTATAAAACTGCTCACCCAGAGAAATTAACTCTTCTTTACCCAGAATGCGCGTGCCAGAAACCTCCTTACCCGTGCGCAACGCCTCCTGGGCAATTTCGCTCTTAATCTTGAACTGGTCATCACTTTTGACAATCCGCACATAATCCAGGCCGGTTAATTCCTTAATTATCTTTTCGTCTTTATCCAAAGAAACTAACCTAAAAATTTCTTGGATATTCTGCAGCTGGCCGAAATAAACCGTGTGGGCTACCTTTAAATCATGCGTGACTTGCTCTTGTGCGCGAGCCAAAATATTAATTTTCCTCTGGTAAAGCCCCAGCACGCTGATCGAAAAACCCAACAACAAAATAATCGCTAAATGCGATAACAGAATTCTATTTTTAAGAGTTCTTACCTGCATCTATTTTCCTTTTTTCTTTAGTGGAGGCATTAACAAAATAAATAAGGTTTTCCAGCTCCACCTCCAGATTAACATTATTGATTATACAATCATCGTTGCCGCGTAAACGGATAGGAGCGAAATTTAATACCCCTTTAATCCCTGCGGAAAGCATGATATCTACCACCTGCTGAGCGGCAATATCCGGAACGGTAATAATCCCGATTTTAATATTATATTTACGCACAAACTCCGGTAGATTATCCAGAGGTAAAACCGGAGTTTTCTCTTTTTGTTTAATTAGCGGGTTGTCCGCATGATTAAATTTTGTCGAATCAATATCAAAAGCAGCAACAATTTTAATTTCTTCTTTCTCAAAACCAGTGTAGCGCGTAAGGGCGGTACCCAGTTTACCTAAACCCACGATAATCACCTTTTGCAGCTCATCTTTACCTAAAATAATATTAAGCTTTTCAATTAATTCATCGATCTTATAGCCGCCGCGCTTATTCCCACAGATGCCAAAGAGTGAAAAATCCTTACGCACCTGGGAAGCAGTCGCCTCCACGGCATCCGCCAGATTGTCTGAAAAAATCCTGACAAAACCTAATGATTTCAAACGATACAGCGCATTCTTGTACTTAGAAAGCCGTATAATACAAAGCTTGTTTGTCTTCATATTGCTCCTTTATTCACAATAACTAAGTAAATAATAACATACCTACTGAGTAAGTCAAGTGTTTTTGTGATATTTTTCACTATAAATATTGATCAAAACTTCGCTGGTTTATATTTTTAAATACTTAAATCCGTGGGGGAGCGGCCCAGCGACATTAAAAGTCCGATAGTATCATTAATCTGGGCGGTTATACTCTCGCTTTCATGAGCGCGCGCAGGGTAAATATTATAGAGTGTCCGGTATTCCAGCGGAGTAACATTAAGCATTACGGAATTGGCTCCGCCCAGCAGTGCCTCTCTCTTGGCCTGCGGATCGAGTGTCTCTAAAGCTGTGGTCACCAGAATCTTAGCGTGCGCGGCATCAATGATCCGCGAGATGGCAATAACCTTAAGCACGGTTTCGACTTGCGGCGAGGGATAATTAGCCAGCGGGGTTTGGGGATGCATAATAAAGGGGCCGAAACTATACATTTCGGAATGCAGTTCTTTGGTTAAGAGGATATCATTTAAAAGGTCTTCCTCAGTTTGCTGCGGCAAACCGATCAAGCCTCCGGTAATCACCAGATACCCCAACTCATAAGCCTTTTTTAAATGCGCAATGCGGCTAGCCAGATCTTTACCGGCAGTGACCTGCTTATAAAG
>JAZDLL010000050.1:0-4336 GCA_043802105.1 Candidatus Omnitrophota bacterium | reverse complement strand
GCTCCCGGAATAAAGGCCTGGCCGCCAAAACCCGGATGCACCGACATCACTAAAACAAAATCCACTAATTTTAAAGCCGGCTTAATTTTAGTTAAGGGCGTGGCCGGATTCAAAGAAATCCCCAGCTGGACTTTGCTTTTTTTTAATCCTTTGGCAATGGATTGCAATTCTTTCAAACTCACGGTCTCAATATGCACGGTAATCATGTCGCTGCCGGCGTTCACAAAAGCGCCCACATATTTAGCCGGATTCTGAATCATTAAATGCACATCTAACGTCAAAGGTGTGGACTGGCGCATAAATTTTACCACCAACGGGCCAATAGTAATATTCGGCACAAAGTGGCCATCCATCACATCCACGTGGATTAAATCTGCTCCGGCCAGTTTAACTTTCTTAAGCTCCTGGGCCAGCTTACTAAAATCTGCTGATAATATTGAAGGAGCAATCTTAATTTTCATTTATAAAGCTTTCTTTTCTTAATGTAGTCAAAAACTTTATCCGTAACTAAATAACCAAAAGATTTATTTTGAGCTACGCACTGGCGCACCTCAAAACCCGAAACATCCACCGCCCTGATCGGTAGGGTTTGAATATAAGGCGGTATCTGCTCCAGCGGGTACCCCGGACGCGTGGCCGCCACAAATTTAACCATCTGCAGTATCTGGCTTAAATCTTTCCACTCATTTAGATACTTAAGCAGATCTGAGCCAATAATAAAATACAGCTCATCCCGGCTATACTTAGCTTGAAATTCTTTTAAGGTATCGATGGTATAAGAACGCCCCTGACGCCTGATCTCGGCGTCCGAAACGGCAAAAAATTTATTGGAGGCCACCGCCAGCTTTAACATCTTTAAGCGGTCTTGGGCCGGGGCAATATTTAAATTATCTTTATGCGGCGGCAAAGCCGTGGGCACAAAAATAATTTTATCCAACCCTAATTTTTCCCTGACCTCTTCGGCTAAAATTAAATGGCCGATATGCACCGGGTTAAAAGTTCCACCCAGGATGCCGATTTTCATGCTCTAACCTGGCCAGAGCCGTAAACCGTATATTTATAAGTAGTCAGTTCTTCCAATCCCATCGGGCCGCGGGCATGCAACTTATCGGTTGAGATGCCAATTTCGGCCCCCATGCCAAACTGATGTCCATCGGTAAAGCGAGTTGAGGCATTCAAGTAAACACAAGCTGAATCTACCTGCTTTAAAAATTTTGCCGAAGCCCCATTATTATCCGTAACAATACTGTCGGAGTGGTGCGAACCGTACTCATTAATATGGGCAATCGCCGCATCTAAATTATCAACTACTTTAACCGACAAAATTAAATCTGAATATTCCGTGCGGTAATCTTTCTCAGTGGCCCGCTTAGCCCACTTAGCAATCTTCTGCGTCAGCGTACATCCGCGGATTTCCACTTTAGCCTCTTTAAACTTTTTAAGCATCCCCGGCAGGAACCTGGCGGCCACATCGCGATGCACCAGCAGGCTTTCCATGGCGTTGCAAACTCCCGGCCGTTGCAGCTTAGCATTTAAACAAATATTTTCTGCCATATTTAAATCCGCATCCTCATCCACATAAATATGGCAAATTCCTTTATAGTGTTTAATCACCGATATCTTTGAAATCCTCATCACCTTTTTAATTAACTCTTCTCCGCCGCGGGGAATAACCAGATCAATATAATTATTTAACTTAAGCAAATAGTCTATCGCTAATCGATCGCTAGTGGCAATCAAATTAATTGTACCCTGGGCCAAATTATGTTTGAGTAACACCTGCTTGAACAAATTAAAGATTGCCAGATTAGAGTTTAAAGCCTCGCTTCCGCCGCGTAAGATTACGCAGTTGCCGGATTTAAAACCCAACCCCAGGCAATCCGCCGTAACATTAGGACGAGATTCATAAATGATCGCCACTACTCCGATAGGAACCCGTACCTTTTGAATGCTCAAACCGCTAGCCGTATTCCAAGCCCGCAGAACTTCATCCACCGGATCCTTAAGTTTGGCAATCTCCAACAAAGAATCCGCCATCTCTTTAATTCTTACCTTATCCAGACTAAGCCGGTCAATAAAAGCTTTACCCTTACCGCGGGATTTGGCAATATCTTTTTGATTAGCTTGCAAGATAACTGCTTGGCCGCCCAGCAAAGCCAAAGCCCAGTCCTTAAGCACTGCGTTTTTAGTATCGGATGGCAAAGTAGCCAACCATCCCGATGCGGCCTTAGCTTGTTTGGCAATATTTTCTATTTGTATTTTAAGATTCTTTTTCATTTAGGTAAAAATATCGTCCCCTGGCCAAAAGGATTGTGGGTTAGCTGACTAATAATTTTGTCTTTTCGCCCATGGGCAATTACGCAGGGAACCCCTCCCTCCACCGCAATGCGCGCTGCCTCTAATTTGGTGACCATGCCGCCCACGCAAATCTTTTTATTCGTCGGGCAAGCTAATGATTTTATTTCACCGGTTATTCTGTTAACTTGCCGGATTATTTTATTATTTTTATCTAATAGCCCTTGGACATCGGAAAGAATAATTAAAAGATCCGCTCTCACCAGAATAGAAACTAAAGCCGACAGGCGGTCATTGTCCCCCAGCTTAATCTCTTCCGTGGCCACCGTATCATTCTCGTTAATAATCGGCACACATTTTAATTTTAGTAAAGTGTTCAAGGTGTGCTTGGCGTTGATGTAGCGTTGCCCAAGAAAATCATCCCAGGTTAAAAGTAATTGCGCACAATTTAATTTATATTTTTTAAGCGCCAACTTATAAACATGCATCAGCTCATGCTGGCCAATGGCTGCGGCAGCCTGCAAATCTTCTAATTTCTTAGGCCGGCAGGTAAGTTTCAAGATTGACATGCCCAAAGCAATGGCTCCGGAGGAAACCACCACCACCTCTTTGCCCTGGCGGATTAATCCTGCGATCTGCTGAGCAATTTTATTCACCAAACCCGTATCCAGCTTGCTTTTTTCGGTGGCGAACAGGCTGGAACCGACTTTAACTACAATTCTCTTATAATTTTTCTGCGATCGCATCCACTAACTCCTCTAATCCCAGTTTATTTAACGCTGATATAGGATAAACCGTTTTCTTAATTATTTTTTTAAACCGCTTCAGATTTTCACCCGCTCCCTCTAGATCCATTTTATTAGCGCAAACAATCTGAGGCTTCTTAAATACGGCTTTACTGTAATTCTTTAATTCCAAATTGATATTTTTATAATCCTCTACCGGGTCCCGGCCGTCAAAACCGGCCATATCCACTAGATGGATCAAAGCCTTAGTCCGCTCAATATGTTTTAAAAATTTTACTCCCAAGCCCCGGCCTTGCGAAGCTCCCGGAATTAAACCCGGAATATCGGCAATCACAAATTTTCGATGCGTTCCGGTGGCCACCCCTAAAATCGGCCCGGTGGTAGTGAAAGGATACGAGGCAACTTTGGGATGCGCGTTAGAAATCGCACAAATCAAAGTCGATTTACCGGCATTCGGAAACCCCACTACTCCCACATCCGCCAGAAGCTTTAAATCCAGGACAATTATTTTTTCTTCACCCAGCTCTCCCGGTGTAGCTTCTTTGCGGTGCCAATTGCCTACCCCGCCTTTACCGCCACGCGCCACGATCACCTGGTCGCCATCAATATTTAAATCACGTAAAACAGAGCCGGTAGCAAAATCCTGAATCGTAGTACCCAAAGGGACACGGATAATTACATCCTCAGAGCCTTTGCCCTTTTTATGGTTGCTGGAACCATGCCCGCCGTGAGAGCCAAAAAAATGACGGTGATGCTGAAAATCTAAAAGCGTAAGCAGGTTACGGTCAGCGCGAATAATAATATCCGCGCCCTTGCCCCCGTCTCCGCCATCCGGTATACCCTGACGCTGATACTTATCCCGGTGCAGGCTTTGACAGCCCTTACCGCCGAAGCCGGCGCGAATATTAATTTTAGCCCCGTCGATAAACACTTTTTATAAGCCTAAAACAATCGCTTTAATCTTTAGCTCTGTAAGCTGGGCGCGATGGCCTTTTTCCCAGTGCGAATTCTTGCGCCGGCGATGCTTAAAAGCAGTGGTCTTTTCGCCTAAGGTTTGCTTGAGAACGGTAGCCTCGACTTTAGCCCCTTTGACATAAGGCTGGCCAACCTCCACTTTTTTGCCGTCCGAGACTAACAAAACCTTATCAATACTGAGATTATCGCCCTTAATTACGGCCTGCTTATTTACCTCAATCACATCATCCTTAGTTACACTATACTGTTTTGACCCAACTTCAATTATGGCATACATTTGACTCTCCTCCTTAAAAATAAACTACCTAATCAATTCTTGA
>JAZDLL010000036.1:0-2892 GCA_043802105.1 Candidatus Omnitrophota bacterium | reverse complement strand
GATTTAGGCCGGGCGTTTTCTTTTGTTTATGGAGATAAGGAAAACGGTGCGGTGTTTAGCCATATGGTAGTAATGTATGCTTATGCTTTATATAAGCAGGGTTTCACTCGCCAAGGATGGAAGGCGCTAAGTTCTTTGTATCAGCTGGCTGCCAATACCGCAAAAAGTAAGATTTATCCTTGCTTGCCGGAATATTTTGATTGTACCGGCCGGGGAATGTACGCTTATCTTACCGGTTCAGCCAGTTGGTTTATGCTTACTTTAATTACTCAATCATTTGGAGTCAGAGGGCAAAACGGGGATTTACTGATTGAGCCTAAATTATCCAGCGAACAATTTAAATCGGTAAAGGCCTTAAGTATTACGCGGATTTTTGCCAACAGGCGTTTAAAAGTAGTTTTCTGGAATCCTGCGCGCCTGGAGGGGGGCAAATACCGGATTCAACGCCTTAGACTTAATGCAGAGTGGATTCCCGTAGAAAAGAAAGCCTGGGTAATTATCTCTAAAGAAGTTATTCTTAGCCTGCCCAAGAACAAGCTCAATATAATCGAAGTACATTTAGGATAATATTATTTTAAGCGTCTGTCTTGGTTTGTTCTTCGCAGGGACGCTTGTTTTGCCCCTGCGAGGCAAAACGGCGCTCGGGTCGGCTGCGTCGCTCTGCCCAGACATATCTAAGGGGCATCCATGCCCGCTCCTTGCCTCCACGCCCTGCTCAGAATCAAACCAAGCCAGCCGCGCAAGCCGCGAGCACATCAGCGAAAATCTTACGTGCTCGGAAGCAAAAGACGGAAATCTAATGCGTAAAATCATTGATTTATCTTATAAAAATAATATAATGAAACAATGAGCTATGAGGTTGCGCTTAAAAAAGCTTGGGAAGATTTAGCTATCCTTAAGGCGCCCAATAATTTATCCGTTAAATTTATGGCGGATGAGTATAGCCTGGATTTGACAGCTAAGAGTATTCTTTCTTTATCTTGTAATACGCCGGCTAAAGATTTTTTAAGTATCCTGATTTTGCATTATTTAGCGCAAAAATTAAAAGGTTTGCCCGGATTAAGCGGCCAATGGATTACCTTTAGAGAGCTTTCGGGAATCCAGGGGTATTATGATGCGTATCATAAGCGTTCGATTGAGCCAATTATTAGTAAATATGGCAGCCATCCGGATGCGCTCAAAAATGTTTTAGGCAGGCTGCCGGCCAGGTTATCCGAGGGCGGGGATATTAGTATTGAAGTTGAGGCTTTGGTAAATGTTCCGCTGTTGATTAAATTGTGGAAAGCAGATAGCGAATTTGGCCCGGACGCCAACATCTATTTTGACGCCAGTATAAAAAATATTTTTTGTATTGAGGATATTGTGGTTTTGGCGCAGCTGGTGGTCAGCCAGTTATAGCATCCGACACTAAGGCACCCGACGCCTATTGGTATTGCGTCGGTGTGCGCTAGGTAGCGCAAATTGCGCAGATGTATCTTTGTGGGCAAGGAGATTAATAATGAATAAGGTTATCGTTTTGCTACTTATCGGTTTATTGGCTTTGACGGGTTATCTTTTTAGCGGGGATTTGGATCCGCGTTTCCACTCTAAGGAAGAGGTTAAATGGAAGATACCTTTTGGCCAAAACTATGATTATACCAATATTCTGGTTACCCGGGTGGTTGACGGAGATACTTTGGTTTTGGAGAATAAAGAGCGGGTACGTTTAATCGGGATTGATACTCCCGAGCTTCATGAATCCAGCAAGCTTTACCGGGACACTAAACGTTCCGGGCAGGATATTGCCACCATTAAACAATTAGGCCAGCGGGCTTATGAGTTTACGAAAAATTTGGTGGAAGGCCAGCGCGTAAGATTGGAATTTGATGTCGAAAGATACGATAAATATAAAAGAATCTTAGCTTATGTTTATTTAACGGATGGAACTTTCGTGAATGCTAAGATTGTAGAAGAGGGGTATGCGTCGTTGATGACCTATCCGCCGAATGTTCGCTATGCGGATTTATTTTTAAAGTTATATACGCAAGCCCGTCAAAATCAGCGCGGGCTCTGGAAATAGGAGGCACTCATGTTAAGATTTTTAACTGCGGGAGAATCACACGGAAAAGGTATGGTGGCTATTTTGGAGGGGCTTTGCGCCGGGCTAGTGGTGGAAGCAGCCGGGATAAATAAAGAATTAAAACGACGGCAATCCGGATTCGGGCGGGGCAGACGCATGCGGATTGAAAATGACCGGGTAGAGATTATCTCGGGCCTAAAAAATAGCCGCACTTTGGGCAGCCCGATTACTTTGTTAATCAAGAATAAAGACGCCAGTATCCAAAAGCTGCATAAGGTGGTGGCTTCCCGGCCCGGCCATGCGGATTTAGCCGGGTTATTAAAATATGGTTTTACGGATATTCGGCAAGTTTTGGAGAGGGCTTCAGCCCGTAGCACAGTAGCTACGGTGGCCTTGGGAGCTTTGTGCAAGAGGTTCCTGGAGGAGTTTGGAATTAAAATTATCAGCCAGGTTTTAGCGGTGGGCGGGGAGTCTACTAAGCAGGGGATAATTTCTAAAATAACCGAAGCGATTGAAAATAAAGATACCGTAGGCGGAATTTTTGAAGTAGTAGCTAGAAATGTTCCCGTGGGCCTGGGAAGCTATGTGCAGCCGGATCGCCGGCTGGATAGCCGCTTAGCTGCCGAGATTATCTCAATTCCGGGGGTTAAGTCTTTTGAGGTTGGTTTGGGATTAGGGTATGCGGTTAGCTTTGGTTCAGAGGTGCATGATGCGATTTATCATAATCGTAAAAAGGGTTATTTCCGGTTGACCAACAATGCCGGCGGCATAGAAGGCGGGATATCTAATGGGCAAGAGATTATTTTGCGGGCTTGCATGAAGCCGATCTCTAC
>JAZDLL010000008.1:0-3602 GCA_043802105.1 Candidatus Omnitrophota bacterium | reverse complement strand
GTACTTTAATCATGTCGGTGATGAGCCGGATTAAGGATATCGGTATCTTGCGTTCGGTGGGGGCCAAGACTAAAAGCATTCTGCAGATTTTTATTTTTCAAGGTCTGGCCATCGGGGTCACCGGGATTTTTTTGGGCCTGGCCTCCGGAGTAAGCCTGGCGATTTCATTAGATAAAGTAGTTGATATTATATCTAAGTTGATCGGCAGAAGCCTGATTCCTAAAGATATTTATTATTTTGACCGGATTCCGGTGAATATCAATATTAGCGATATAGGGCTGATTGTCATTTCAGCCTTGGCCATAACTTTAGCGGCGAGCATCTATCCGGCCTATTATGCCAGCCGCATAATTCCTAGTGAGGCTGTCCGGCATGAGTAAGGAAATATTAAAAGTCAGTTCGATTGGCAAAAGTTATCGTGATAATGCCAGCCAGCTGGAGGTATTAAAGAATATAAATTTTACCGTGAGCCAAGGTGAATTTTTAGTGATTCAAGGACCTTCCGGAGCGGGCAAGTCTACGCTTTTGCATATTTTAGGCGGGCTGGATAATCCGACTTGCGGGACAGTTTATTTTCAGGGGACGGATATTTATACCTTAGATGAAAATGCGCGTAGCGCCTTTCGCAACCAACAGGTAGGTTTTGTTTTTCAGTTTTTTCATCTTTTGCCGGAGTTAAACGCCCTGGAAAATGTTTTATTGCCGGGAATCTTAAAATCCTGGTGGGAGAGGAAAAAAAGTTTAAGCGCAGCTCTTGAGCTTTTAGAAAGATTAGGATTAACCGCCAGACTTAAACACCGGCCCAGCGCTTTAAGCGGGGGAGAGCAGCAAAGGGTAGCCTTGGCCCGGGCATTGATTAATCGCCCGCAGCTTTTACTCTGCGATGAACCGACGGGCAATTTGGATTCGGAAAACGGCAAGAAAATTTTGCAGCTTTTAATCCAGCTTAATCAAAGCCAAAAGATTACTGTTGTCATGGTTACTCATGATCAAGATATTGTCTGTGGCGCCGGAAGAATTATGCATCTTAAGGATGGGGTTATTTTAAATTAAATCGGAAAGGCACCGCGCTACCAAGCGCGCACCCGCGCAATATTCCGCCACGTGGCGGACATCGGCGCAATTCAAATAAGCGCCGGATGCCTAATCAGCGCGGGGTGCCTCTGTACACAAGGAGGTCTAAATGAAAATTTACATTAACGGAAAATTCTATGATAAGGACAGCGCTAAAATTTCTGTATTTGATCACGGTTTGCTTTATGGGGACGGAGTTTTTGAAGGGATACGTTCATATAACTGCCGGGTGTTTAAACTGAATGAACATATCGACCGGCTTTTTGAATCTGCCCAGAGTATTATGTTAAAGATTGCTTTGTCTAAAGAGCAGTTAATCAAGGCTGTCCTTTTGACGCTGCGGATGAATAAATTAGATAATGCTTATATCCGCCTAGTGGTTACCCGCGGAGAAGGCGACTTGGGGCTTGACCCGCGCAAATGCATTCAGGGCTCAACGATTATTATTATTGCGGATAAAATTGCCCTGTATCCGCAGAAACTTTATCGCGATGGCCTGGTAATTGTTACCGTGCCTACGGTGCGTAATCTGCCGGAAGCGCTTAATCCCCAGATTAAATCTTTGAATTATTTAAATAATATTCTGGCTAAGATTGAGGCGGCCAATGCCGGATGTGATGAGGCAATTATGCTGGATGCTCTAGGGTATGTGGCGGAGTGTACCGGAGATAATATTTTTGTGGTAAAAAATAAGCATCTTTATACTCCTCCGCAGTGTATGGGGACCTTGCGGGGGATTACCCGCGATTCTATTCTGGAGCTTGCGCGCAAGAACAAGATTGCGGTGCATGAACATGTTATTACGCGCCATGAAGTTTATATTTCGGATGAGTGTTTTCTCACCGGCACCGCCGCCGAGGTTATCCCCGTAGTCAAGGTGGATGGCCGCATGATTGGTCAGGGCAAGCCGGGAAAAATTACCTTAAGCCTGATGAAGAAATTTAAAGAGTTAACGGCTAAAAGCGGAGTAAAATATTAAAATGCTTTGCGATATTTGCGGTAAAAATCCGGCCACCGTGCATTTAACTGAAATTATTGACGAGCAGATGAATGAGCTGCATTTATGCGAAGAGTGCGCCCGGCATAAGAGTGCGGCCATGGAGCAGCAGTTTGGCTTAAGCGACCTGTTGGCGGGCATGGCGGATTTCGAGAAACCCTCCTCCGGCAAAGAAGAAGAGCTGGTGACGGTTAAGTGCCCCAGCTGCGGCTTAACCTATGCGGATTTTAAGAAGATCGGCCGGCTGGGCTGCGGGGAGTGTTTTAACGCTTTTCGTAAATACCTGGCGCCTTTGCTAAAACGTATACACGGCTCAAATCAGCATATTGGTAAAAATCCCAACAAGGCTAAAATTTCGACTAAGCCCTCTAAAAAGAAATCCGGTTTGGCGGAATTAAAAAATCAATTACAGAAAGCTATTCAACAAGAGGCTTTTGAAGAGGCGGCGCGCCTGCGCGACCTGATCAAAGAAATGGAAGCTAAAAAGGAAAGCGGCAATGCAGATTAATGATTTAATCAATCATACTAGTGAATGGCTTAAGGGGACCGGTCCGCATTCAGATGTGGTTATCTCTAGCAGAATCCGCCTGGCCAGAAATCTTAATAAATTTCCTTTCCCGCATTGGGCCTCTAAGGCGCAGTTAAATGCGGTTTTAGAAAAGTGTAGCCAGGCGATGGAAAAAGTTCAGCTGCTTAAGGGCTCTACGCTTTTTGTCCTGGCGGATTTAGACAGTATCGATAAACAGTTTTTAGTGGAAAGACACCTGATGTCGATTGAGCATACCCAGAAAACGGAGCAGAAAGCGGTGCTGGTTAACGAGGAAGAGAATATTGCCGTGATGATCAATGAAGAGGATCATCTGCGCATTCAACTTATGCAGTCGGGGTTTAATCTTTTCGAGGCTTGGGAGATTATCAACGGCATTGATGACGCTTTAGCCAAACTTCTGGATTATGCGTTTTTGGAGGACTTCGGCTATCTTACCGCTTGTCCGACGAACACCGGCACAGGCATGCGCGGTTCGGTGATGCTGCACTTGCCGGCATTGGTGATGAGCCGGCAGATTGAGCGGGTATTAGCTGCTCTGGCCAAATTGAGCTTTACTACGCGCGGGCTTTACGGCGAAGGGACGCAAGCCAGCGGTAATTTCTTTCAGATTTCCAATCAGGTTTCTTTAGGCCATAGCGAGACGGAGATTATCGAGAATATTAATGGTTTGATCCGCCAGATCATTGAGCAGGAAACACAGGCCAGGGAGATTATGCTGACTAAAAGCAAAGAGATCTTAGAAGACAGGATTAATCGTTCGCTGGGTATTTTAAAAAGCGCCCGGATTATTACCAGCCAGGAGACGATTGAATTATTATCTATGGTTAGATTGGGAAGCGACCTGGGGATGGTCAAAGATATCGACCGGCGCACGATTAATGAGCTTTTTATTATTACTCAGCCGGCGCATTTGCAGAAGCTGGAGAATGTCAAGCTTTCATCAGATCAGAGGGATTTAAAGAGGGCGGAGTTGATTCGGAA
>JAZDLL010000006.1:0-14253 GCA_043802105.1 Candidatus Omnitrophota bacterium | reverse complement strand
TGGGCAGCAGGGGGGAGGCTTCCTTCTCGGTGTATTCTAGGGTTTAAAGGCCTGGCGATTGATTAAAAAAGGATAAGCAGAGATGAGCTGCGGAACATGTAAGAAACCTAAGAAAAAAGGCAAGAAGAAAAAGAAATAAGGTAAATAAAGAGCTGGATTTAGCTATCTAGTTCTTTATTTTTTCTTGACAGACCACACATTTGTGTGGTATATACTATAAATATGGAAAAGCAGACGTATTTAACGCCAAAGCAGGAAAGGGTACTTAATTTTATCCGGAAAAAAGTAGGAGAGAGGCTCCCTCCTACCATCCGGGAAATAGGAGAGGAGCTGGGGTTTAAATCGACCGGAACAGTCAGGGATTATTTAAAGGCTTTAATGCAGAAAGGTTTGGTCAGGCGAATGAATAATAAATCTAGAGCCATCGAATTAACGCAACGCGCCAGTTTTAATAAGATTCCTATTATTGGTACGATTATGGCTGGCAAGCCGAATCTGGCTTATGAAGAAATCCAGGGTTACGTGGATGCCGATGATCTGTTCCTGGGGCGTTTAGGGCTGGATGATGTTTTTGCTTTAAGGGTTAAAGGCGACAGTATGATTGATGCCGGGATATTAGATGGCGATGTGGCGATTATTAAGAAGCGCCCGGATGCCGAGAATCAGGATATTGTGGCTGCACTATTGGATAATAATGAAGTTACCTTAAAAAGATTACGCAATAAAGCCGGTAAGTTTAATTTGGAGGCGGCGAATGCGAATTATCCGCCAATCTTTGAAGAGTTTAAGGTGATCGGCAAATTGATTACGGTAATCAGGAAGTACTAGCCGGGTACCCATATGAATCAGAATAGTTTTAGCCCTAAGGCCCGCTGGGATCGATTTGAGCCAGATAAAACCGGCCTTCATCCGGAGGCCTTGAATGAGCGGATTGAGGTCCTGGCATTTTTTAAAAACGCCAGGATTTTTCCCAAAAGTTTCATTTGGCATGATCGAGAATATCCGGTCGAATCCATCACTTATAACTGGCAGGAGCGCTTTGGCCAGGCTTTGGTTAATTACTTTTCTGTGCTAAGCGCCGGCCAAATGTACCAGATTTCATTTGATAATTCTACCTTCCGCTGGCAGATGGATAAATTAATTCAGTAAGATATAATCTAGTAAAATCCCGGTAAGTTTAATTAAACTCCTTAAGTAAGGAAACTAGCCATGATTTTGCATGTGGATATGGATGCTTTTTTCGCCTCAATTGAGCAGGCAATTAACCCCCGGCTTAAAGATAAACCTTTGATTGTTGGCTCCCGGGGCAACAAAATGCGCACGGTAGTTTGCGCGGCAAGTTATGCGGCTAAGGCTTTAGGGATCCATTCCGGAATGCCTTCCCGGGAGGCTTTTAGTATCTGCCCAAAGTTGGAGTTTGTGGCAGCGGATCAGGCTAAATATATCTGGACTTCAGAGCAGATATACCAGCTGCTTAAGGGGTATAATTTACCCCTGAATTATACCTCAATTGATGAGTTTCAACTGGAGCTTGCCGGCCATCCTGACCCTCTAAATTTAGCTCGAAAAATCAAAGAGCAGATTTATGCAAACTTTAACATTACTGCTTCAGTAGGGGTTGCTAAAAACCGGCTCTTGGCTAAGCTGGCTTCTAAGTTAAATAAACCGGATGGTCTAACCTTAATTGATGATTCTAATTTTGAGCAAGTTTTAAAGCAAGCTTCGCTGGATAAGCTCTGCGGTATGGGTGGAAAAATCGGGGTTAGTTTTATAGCCCAGGGCCTAAAGAGTTGCTGGGATCTCTACCTAAACTTACCGGGTTTTTTTATTGAGAGTTATGATAACTCTGGTAAGGTTGATGAAAATCCCGGTAAGTCTAATGAAAAGCCCAAGTCTATTAGCCATTCATATACCTTACCGGAAAGCAAAATAAACCCCCAGGTTATCCGGGCCTGGATCAGGTTGTTATCTGAAATGGTGGCGACCAGGCTCAGGCAACAGAATTTAATTAGCGCAACTGCGCATCTTTGGTTAAACGGCCCGGAAATCGGAAATTTCGGGGCCCAAAAGACCTACCAATTGGCAACCAATGACGGTTATGAGATCTATCAAAGAACCCTTAAAATAATGGCAAAATCCTCCCTAAAAAATCCCAGAATTCGGGCAATGGGGGTTACCTGCAGCAGCCTTTCTAGAAGCATCTATCAGCCCTTATTGAGTGAAGATATCCGCAGGGGGGAGCTTATAAAGGCTCTAGACTGCATAAATAATCGCTTTGGGGAGAGGTCAATTTATCCCGCCATAACCGATTTAACCCGCTAATCGTAATTCTCAATTAAAAGCAAAAAATCCCCAGAATTATAAATAGAATCCTGCCTAGAATTGTCATGGATAAAATAAGGCGGTAAGTTTAAGTAAAGAAGAAACGCCTTTTCCACAGCTTAAAAACAGCCTTAAATAACATACTGCCCGCTATAGGTTTACGAACACTTAGCTAATATAGTAAAGTTAACATAAGATATATTATAGGAAGTACACCTCAAGGGCAAACTGAGGCAAAAATGACCTTAAAATAGGTATTCTGGCTGGGTTATTGAGGACCGGTTTTTATTTAAGATTATCTTTATTGGTGGGTTTGCGGGTTGGTAATACATCCAGGCGGGTACTAATTACATATTGGCCACCCTGTATTCTGATGGCGGATCCGGTGGTCAATCCTTTGGCTATCAAATGGTGCGCTTTTCTTAGAATCCGGCTAAAAGTCTGTTGTGATATGCGCATGGATCTGGCTGCCTCTTTTTGGTCTAGACCCTGGTAATCGGCCAGCCTTAAAGCTTCGAATTCATCGATTTTTAGCCCAACCTCATCCGGCCTTCCTGGCCTGCCTCGGGGGCTAAATTGGCTGATTTTCGGGTCAACTTTGACTATTCTATATTTCCTCGGTCTTCCGCGCGGTCGCATTTATTTTACTTAAGTTTACCTAAATTTAACGCCCCGGTTATTTTGAGTACCTACTCATAAGTAGCAGTAAAAGCCTGAAATTTTAAGCACAAATTTGAACTTCAAAAACCGCTGTTTTTAATCGGCTGCCGGGTTGAGATTGAAGGTTAAAATTAAGATCAAGGCTAAGTTTAAAGTTTGTAAACTTTATCCTGCTGCCTGACCCGTGAGCTGACCTGTAGTCCGATTTCATCGCCTTTTTTGGCGGTCTGGATATCTACCCGGTCAATCTGCATAGAGGAAACAACTTGGGTAATGTCGGTGGTATGCCCCTTGATCTTTAGCGAATCTCCCTTGGCTAAAGGCCCTTTTAACTTAATCACGGCCGCTTGGACATGGGGGAAATAATGTGTGATTAAGCCGATAAGTGTGCCTTCGACCTTGGTGGCTTTCTTGACTATGGTTTTCTTGATAGTCTTTTTGGATGGTTTTTTTATGCTCTTTTTAACCGTTTTATTAGGTTTTTTTCTCAAGCGTTTTATGGGTAGTTTCTTCGCCGTTTTTTTAATTTTTTTCTTCTTTAAAGCCATATGCCCCTCCCTCTTTATTTAAAGGATGACCCCTGCTCACTGCGTTCGCAGGGATTTTGCTAGGTGAAGCTTAAAGGATGACCCCTGCTCACTGCGTTCGCAGGGATTTTGCTAGGTGAAGCTTAAAGGATGACTTTTTCCGATATTTTGGTGACTACCGGAATTCGCACGTAAATACCCAGGGCAGACTGCATAATTGCCCATAAAGAAACCAGCAGGAACAAGGCGTATCCGAATATCCCAATTAGCCAGCCCAAAAAAGGTATAATCGAGAGGATGAACGCCACCACTTCCATAACAAACAGCACCAGCCCTTGTTTGGCATGATAAAGGGCGAATTTATTGTCTTTTTTTAAGATCAAAGTAATTATACACAGGAAAGAAACATACGAAATTATGGCAAAGAACTTACCTTCCCGGACCTGTTGTTCTTCTGGTGGGTTGCTCATAGTGGTAACTGTACTTTACTCCATATTTATTTCTAATAAAGAATCCAAGGTGCCGTAATTATTTAATTGGGTCAACGGGTTAGCCGCATCTTCAGACCAGTTGCCATCAATTACAAAACGATAGCGGTATTTGCCGTGGTTTAAGCTTAAGCGCTTGCTCCAGCAGCCGTTGTCTTGTTCCATGCGGCTGTTTTCATCTAGCTTCCAGTTATTGAACTCTCCGGCCAGATAAACTTCTTTGGCCTCTGGTGCATTAACCTTAAGCACAACTTCGGTTAGCTTGGGTAGTTCAACTTTAAGGATTTCGTTCATGCGTTTTTCGAAAGATTCTCCAATCTTAATTCTTTCTACTGCTGGGCTAGGTGGCGGAGTATTTTCTTGAGTGATAATTTCTCGGGAGAGCGAGAAATAATCTTTGGCCCCCCGGCAATATTTATCATAAGCCAAGATGTGTAATCCCGCGTTTTGGGCCTCTTTTAGTTTAACGTTTACATGGATAATATTGGAAAACATCTTATTTTGGTAATCGTTTTTGATCTTTTCCAGCATAGTAAATGAGTGCTGCAGGCGCGAATCAAAGTTAGCCACCAGGACCCGAAACTCTACGTTATGATTCAATCTTTCTGCGACTAAATCAATAATGCTGGTGAGTTGGCTTACCCCCTCCAGCGAAAATCTGCTGGCTTCTACCGGAATAATTATTTCGTTGGCCGCCCGGATGGCGTTGATGGTTAAGATTCCCAGATTTGGCGGACAGTCAATTAAAATATAGTCGTAATTGTTTTTAAAATTCTTTAAAGTTTCGCAAAGCCGTGATTCTCTGCCGATCTCTCCGCTTAATTCCTGCTCCAGCGTGCTTAAAACTATGCTAGAAGGTGCCAGGTCAAAATTCTCGCCTAAATTCTGGATAATTTCTTCAAGCTTGCATTTTTTATTAGTAATCTTGGAAAGCACGTTGTAAATGCTAAACTCCGCCTTAATGTCCAGGCCGCTGGTAGCATGCGCCTGCGGGTCAAGGTCAATTAAGAGAACTTTACGGGAATTGCTGGCTAGTGCCGCCGCTAAATTTATGCTGGTAGTGGTTTTGCCGCAGCCGCCTTTTTGATTTGAGATAGTGATTATGCGCATTTAGGCTTTCCTCCTATTTTAGAATTCTAATATTATCTAAATAAACAATTCCAGATTTTTCCCGGGCGTTCCATTCTTCAATACTGAAAGCCAATTCTTTCATTTGAGTCCAGTGTTTCATTTTGGCAAAACGGTTAAGCTCTATTTTATAATCAGTCCATTTACTGGGGATATCTTTCAGGTAAATTTCGGACTTTTCATTAAAACGGTTAGTAAATTCTACGCGTAATGAAATTATATCTTTAGGGTTAGTTTTTCTAATCGCAAACCCTAAAATTTTATATCGGGATAGGTCCAATTGCTTGAGATCTAAAGAAAACATCTCTTTGCTGGCCGGGTCAAAATTAAAATTAATTTTGGCGGTATCCTGATATAAAAATAAAGCCACCTGCCCGGGCTGATGATGGTTTTGCAGGTGCGTATAAGTGGCCAGTCCGCCTAATCCTAAAACCAGCGTTAATCCCACAACAAAAACAAACTGAACCGTTTTAGGCTGAACCCTAAATTTGCGTTTTTTCTTGGAAGACTTTAAAGAGGCATCCAGATAAATATTAGCCAGATGCTCGTAAATTTCTTTCTTATTCACTATGCACCTTCTTTTTATTCACCAATTCATTTTCTTTTACGAATACATTTTATAGCATAAAACTCTATTTGTGTCAAGGAGTTAAGTGGCTGAAGTTTTCGCTAGTGGCTAACGCCGTATACCACAATTGGTGTTGTTTTAATACCGGTATACAAGTGATTGTGTATCCACGACGATATTAAGGAGTTAATGGGTTGGCCAGGTAGGCGGGCGGCGCTTGATTGATAAGCTGGTAAAAGTTAGTTAAATGCAGCCTAAACAGCCGGTCAAACGATCCATCCGGGTCTTCTCCTGCCCACCAGAACCAGTCGCTTCCTTCTAAAATGTACATTTGTTTCCAGGCCAATTCACTGGGTTGTTTAGTTTTCTCAATTGCTCTTCGCGCCTGGGCCAGCCATTCCCAGGCTTTTACTTTATAAGGGTTACCGATCCATTTTCCGAATTCACCGTAAATCCAGGAGCCTGCGCTTAAGCGTTTAATCTGATTGTTGGCGGGGTTAGCTTTTAGATATTCGCCAACCGTGGTGGTCTTAACGTATTCGGCATCGGATATGCGCCGATAGAATAATTCCAGAAAATCTCTTCCGTCATTACGGAAAAACTCCCAGGCGTTTTCGCCGTCTAAAGCGACAGTGACTAAAATATCCTGATCTTTAAAGTCCCGGTTGATATTTTCTAAATGCCCCATGAAATTATTTACCGCATCTACTTCTTTCATTTGGTGGTAAGTAAAGCCGATTAAATCCGAAAGATTGCGGTCGCGGAAAACAACATTTAGTTGGCCGGCTTTTCTTTTTAAAAGGTGCGGCTGGTAAAGCAGCTTGGTGTTGCGTTTTTTTAGCTTAAGAGATTTAAATAAAATCGCCTCGTCCGCAACCATCCATTTTATTCCGGATTCGATAATATAGGGCAGAATATGTTCGCTTACCCCCTCTTCTGACGGCCACATGCCTAGTGGGGCAGTATCAAATCTTTGTTTATAAAATTCTATTGCGCTATCGATTTGATATTTGACATCCTGGGGATAATTAAATTTTTCCTGAGGCAGGACGGTTTTTTTATTTGCTTCTTTGGCAATTTTGGTGTCATAAAGCAGGGGCAGAATTGGATGGTAGTAAGGCGTTACGCTGATTTCAACCTGTTGGTTATTCTGCGCAAGTTTATAAGCCGGAATTATTTTTTTTAAGATCTCCAGTTGCTGCTCTAAGACTATTAATTTATCATTTTCCGAGAAAAACCTTTCTTTATCCGCCACTTTCTTTAGTTCGGGAATGCTCTTTCTAAAAGACGGGTCAATCCAATTAAGGTTAAAGCACACCTGAAGATCAAGGTAATCGGCAAGATTAAACTCCTGCCCGGATCTTCTCTTAAAATATAGTTGGTAGTAGCGGGGAGAAAAAGAGATAACCTTATCTGGATTTATTGAGAAGAAATTTTGTAGAATAAATTCTTTTTCCGCCTTAGTTAATTCCGCCGCAGGTTTCCTGGAGAGTTCGAAATACTTATCTTTTACCCGGCTCTGGTTATAGTCCTCGACCTGTTCAAATAAAGACGGAACGACATTAAAGGTAAGTTTGATCTTAGGAAATTTCTCTAAGATTTGCACCATATCTAGATAGTCTTTGACCCCGTGCAGCCTGACCCAAGGAAGATCGCTTTCTTGGGTCAGCAAGTTCTTGTAATACGGTTGGTGCATGTGGTAGATGATTGCCAGATTCAACATGGGTTTTATTATACTACAATCTTTAGTTTACCGCTAACGGTTTTAGGAAGATCGACTACAAATTCAAACTCTTTAGGCACCTTGTAAGCGGCTAAGTGTTGGTAACAGAATTTACGCAGATCCTGCGGGTTTAAAGCGGCATCTTTGTTCTTTAAGATAATTTTAGCTACGGGTAGCTGGCCGTATTCCGGATGCTTCCGGCCATAGACCAGAGATTCTTTAACTAAAGGATGCGTGTTGAGCAGGCTTTCTATCTCAAAAGGAAATATTTTCATTCCGCTGAAATTAATTAGCTGCTTATGGCGGCCTAAGATGAACAGGTAGCCGTCTTTATCCAGCCGCCCTAAATCTCCGGTATTAAACCAGCCATTAACTAAAGTTTCTTTTCTAGATTGCCAGGGGTAAAAATAAGCCTCAAACATCCCCTGGCCTTTAAGGTAGATCTCTCCTACTCCTTGGGCATCTGGGTTTAATATTTTTATTTTATAACCCAGAAGTAGCTTGCCTACTGAACCGCGTTTAGCCAGTTTGCCCGAGGTGTTGGTAAAGGGCAGTCCCATTTCAATAATTCCGTAGCTTTCTGCCAGCGGAAAGCCGAATTTCCGCCTGAACCTTTCGGCAATCCCGGTGGGCAGTTTGATGGCGGTAGAAACTGCCAGCCGCACTTTAGCCAGTGATTTTTTAGGGATGTTTAAGCAGCACAGTAAATGATAATGTAACGGTGAGGCATAAATAAAGGTGGCCGGATGTTTTTTTAGGTTGCCGAGCAGCTCTTGAGGAAAATTCCGGCTGCTGATGATGATGGTGGCCGAGCGGCGTAGAAATAAAAGGATAGTTACCACGAAATGAAAACTCATGGAGAGCACCCAGATGATTTGTTCGCCGGGTTTTATTTTTAGCCCTCTATTTGCGGCTGTAGTTCTTTGAATGATGGATTTATGCGAAAGCACCACTCCTTTGTTTGTTCCGGTAGTTCCGGAGGAAAAACGGATGAATGCCGGATTAATTTTATAAAACTCCGGGTTGATTCTACCTTTTATTTTTAGCTGGCTGATCAAAAGCCCCAATTCGGCGATGGCTTGAGCGGTTTTTCCCGGATAGCTATCCCGCTGGAAAATGATAAAATTTACTTTTAAGTCTTTAAGTAGAGTATCAATTTCATCTTGCGTGGAGCCCAAGGGCACCGGAACCACCACCGCCGAGAGCGCAAGCACCGCTAAGCTCATAATAATATAATCAGCGCTATCTTCACAGAGCAAGGCCACGCGGTTGAATCTGACTACTCCCTGTTTTTTTAACTTGCGTCGCGTTTTATCTACTGATTTTAACAATTGGGCATAAGTAAGTACTTTATCGCCGTCAATTACCGCGTTGCGATTTAGATGTTTTTGGTTTTCTTTAATAATTATTTGGGCAATATTCATCTTTTATTCTTGGGTAAATAATCCCGGTAAATTAATTGCAGGGCAATAATATATTTTGTGCCGCGCACAATGGCGCGAATAAAATCACCAAAAGGCACTTTGATTTTGTTTACGCGTAAAGGATTAGCGCGCAAGGCTATTTCTGTTAAGTGCGCAAAATGCCGGTAAAATTTTCTTAAAGGTAGGCGCGTAGGCAAAATTGTGTGCATGCAATCATAGTAATAATACGGGTCACAGATAAACTTCTCCTGGTTTTCCCGCCAAAAAGTTGTTCCCGGAGACGGGGATAATACGGTAAAGGATACTTCTGCCGGGCAAAGCGCTAGAGTTTCTTTTTCCAGGCGCTTAAAATCCTCTTGATTAAAATCCTGGTGCACGATAAAAGCCGCGTGTAAAGTTATCCCCAGCTCCTTTAAAATGGCAATCGCTTTGCGGTTAGTTTCTACCGGCAGGAGTTTTTTATATTCCAACAACTTCTCTTCATCCATACTTTCTAAGCCGACGAAAAGCGTGCTTAAACCGGCTTTTTTCCAAAGCTTAAAAAGCTGCGGATGTTTTACAATTGTATCGCTCCTGGCCCAACTGCTGTATTCTTTTTTTATACCACGCTTAAGCAATAATTCAGCAATTTGTTGGCAGCGTTGGCTATTTAAAAACATCTCATCATCGACAAAATAAATATGCTCTTCATTTAGAGCCGCGATCTCATTTACTACATCGTTTGGTTGGCGCTGTAAGTATTTACGGTGCATTAAGTGGTGAATGACGCAGAAAGAGCAGGTAAATGCGCAGCCCAGCGATGTGCGCAAGCTGGCGACCTGGGGAAAGAGCGACTTTAGGCGGCCAGTGCCGCTAGATGTCCAAATACAAAAATAACGTTTTCGCTCGACCAGATCTCTGCGCGCAAGAGGGATTTTTTCTATTTCCGGGTATTCCGGAGGCTCTCTCTCTGCTTTGGCTAAAAATTCCCGGTCTTGGGTAGAAAGCGCAACGTTATCAAAAAATAAAGGTTCATTATTTTTAAAACGCCGGACGATTTCTTTGAGAGCTATCCCCCCTTCACCGCGCACGACAATATCAATTTGGCTCTGAGCGAAATCTTTGGGCAAAAGGGTAGCGTGTATTCCTCCGACTACCGTAATCATCCGGTGGTTGAGGGATTTGGAAATTTTAGCTAATTTTTTGATGGCCAAAAGATTGGTGCTGTAACCGGTAAAGCCCACCAGCTCCGGCTGCCATTGTCGTACAGTTTTTTCAAAAACAGTAAACTGGTCTTTCTTTTCCAGGCCTAGATCCAGAATTTTGATCTCTTCTTCCGGCCCCAGCCCTCCGGCCACAATTTCCAGCTCTAAAGGCTCAAGATGCAAGAAACCTTCCTGCAGCCTGATGGGCACTAGAAGCTGAGCATGTGGTTTAACTAATAATACGCGCATAATTAATTATAGTTTTGTTTTATGAGGCTACCTTTGACTCTGGAATTAGGTTTAAAATTATTTCTGATCTTTAAAAATACCGGTAGATCTTTGATCAGCCGGTATACGCTGTGCGGAGAGCTAAACATCAGCCAGCCAAATTTACTCAACCAGTTTTTTCCGGTATAAAACTGCCTAATGAATTGTTTGTATAATTTATCCAGCCGTTCTTTAGAAGGGATGCCCTTAGGCAGAAAAACAAAGTTTAGGCAGTTCATTAAGCTCCATTTTTCTTCAAAAGTGCCTTCTTCCTGGATATTTTGATAAATTGGCGAGCCCGGGAAAGGGGTGAATTTAGTCATATTCATATCATCAAGTTTGAGTTTATTAATGAAGCTGGTAGTAATTTGGATAGTCTTTTCAGTTTCTCCGGGCAGCCCCATGATAAAAAGCCCTTTGGCCCGTAATCCTGCCAGTTGAATTTTTTTTACCGTGGCTTGCATGGCCGTAAAATCAACTTCACTCTTATGCCTGGCTAAAATTTCCGGCGCTCCGGATTCGATCCCCAGGCTAACCATCCAGCACCCCGCGGATTTTAGCAGCTTAAGTAGCTCTTGGTCAAGGTGCCCGACGTGCGCAGCGCAATTAAAAGTCATTCCCAGAGGTTTTTCTTTAAGTAGTTGGCAGAGCTTTACAATCCGCTGCCGATTAAAAGTAAACAGGTCATCGTAGAAAAAAATATGCTTAACCTGAAAATCTTTTCTAAGAAAGCGCATTTGTTCGTAAAGATACTCTGCGCTGTTAGAACGAAAACTCTGTCGGTATACCGAACGGTCGCAATAAGAACACTGGTAAAGACAGCCGCGGCTAGAGATAATCGTGGCCACGGGGAACCGGGGGTAATTAAACAAAGCCCCCTGGAAACGCCTGGGAAAACCCTCTAGGCTATGATATGCCGGAAACGGCAAAGTATCTAGCTGGCTTAAATCCGTGCGCAAATTATTCGCCTGGACACTTGAGCCATTACGAAAAACTAAGCCTTGAATTGTTTGGGCTGGGGCGCCGCCGGCCAAATCCGCCATTGCCTTCTCCCCTTCTCCGGTTACGATAAAATCAATGGCGCTAAATTTTTCCAGTATTTTGCCGCGCAGAGCCGAGACATGCACCCCGCCGAAAACTATTTTAATTTGAGGGGCCCGGCATTTGATTGCTTCGGCTAAAAAATAAGCATTCATAAAGTTGGAGGTGACAGCACTAAAGCCAATCATATCCGGTTTAAAGGTATTAACGCCAGCCATAACTTTTTGGAGATTTAGGTTGTTCAGCGAATTTTGGCCGTCAAAAATTTTTACCTGGTGGCCGGTTTGGATGAGATAGGCGGCAATGGACAAAAGCCCGATCGGCGCCATACGAATAACAATCTGTGTATCATCCGGCACCCCCTCCATCCAATTTGAGCCAGAGGGATTAATTAAAAGTATTCTCATCGCGCTCCCCTCTTTTCCCCCGCTAAGCCGGCGGCCCTGCCGGCCGCCTCTCCTAGATAAATACAGGTTCCCGTTACCCGGCTAGAAGCTAAAGCTACGGAAGTCGCCGAAATACATTTACCGGTGGCTAAAAGATTAACAATGTTTTTAGATTTAAGGCATCTTAAGGGGATTTCGTAAAATTCACCGGTTTTTAAATATTTTATCTGTGGGCCTTTTAAAGGGTGCCAAAATTCAATTGGCCAATAACCCTTAGCTATAGCATCCGGGAATTTACGTGCGCTTAAAACATTTTGCTCAGTTAAAATATGCCCGCCGTACAGGCGCAGGCCTTCGCGTTCATGGATGCCTGATGAAACCCAGCCCAGGCGGGTATTTTTAAATTCGGGTAAAGTTTTACGCAGATAAGCATGTACTAGCGCCGTGATTTTTTTTACCACTTGTTTGCCTCTGGGTGTATTTTTAGGCGGAAGATTCACTTTGATTATTCCGGAGTTTTTAGTTGCTCCATAAGCAAAATTAGTAAATTTAAAATATGCGGGTAATCTTTTTTGCTTTACCGCCAGCGATAAATAATAAGGTACTTTGATGGCTAATAAATCTGAGGCATTCCTTAGTCCTCGCAGCTGAAAAGTAAATCCGGATAATTGCCTTGAGGCTAAAGGCGTCAGCAGGTATTTGGCTTTACTTAATTTGATCACGTTTCCTTGACCGCTGGCGTCAATTACAACTCTAGGAGCAAATTTAAGGTTGGGTTCTTGGTTCTGTACGCTGCCCAAGTTTTTAGTCGCTTCTAGGGAAACAATGGAATTCTTATTTTTTTTAACTTTGATTATCTTGCAATTATAGAATACTTTGAGGTTATTTTCTTGGCGCAGTAGCTTATGTAAAACTAATTTTAAACTTTCTGGCCGATAATAAAATGCTGAAAGTTTACCCATGCGGATAAACTGGTTTTCGGGGCTGAGTTTTTGTAAGCCTCCAATGATCTCCCGAGCGATTCCGGTATTTTTCGGGTATAGCCCACAGATATAGCGGTGCTGGTCGCTAATCGCAATGCCTCCGGGAGAACTATTTTTTTCAATCAGGATAGTTTTGCCTCCACTTCGGCTGGCAGAGATTGCCGCGGCTATTCCGCTAATTCCCGCCCCGACAACCAATACATCAGAATAAATTTCCTTAGTCTTCATCAGCCAGCGCCTCTAGGATTTTAGTGATTTGAGTTACCTGCTCAGCATTAAGCAAATCGTCAAAATATGAAAGCGTAATGTTTAACTTATTGTCAAACTGGTTAAAAAATATACCAACCCCGGGAGGCTTAGGCGTTCTGGGAAGATGAAAAATATTCAACACTTCTTCCTGCATAAATTTATTTTGTTGATAGGCGTTGTTTAAATAAGAGAACGAGAATGAGGCCAAATGTTTTTTAAGCATTAATTTCAAGAAGAAATTGACCAGGGGTAATCCGGCAATCCGCATAAGAAAGCTGGCGTTGACTATCGCTTCCGGAACCTTATTTTTTACCTGTTCATACATCTGGTTTTTTATTTCGGCCAAAAGCCCGCTGAGGTCATTTAGTTTATCGGAATTAATTTTAAAAAGAAAAAACGAAAAGTGATTAAAAAGAACTTCTTTCTGCGTTTCTTCTTTGGTGCGCATGTCTACGGGTACCGGGATAATATAAGTTAAGCCGCTGATACACTTTTGCTGAAAAACTTGGTGTATAACCTGGATACTTTTAGCTAAGGCATACGGCATAAACATTAGATAACCGGCACGGGAATAGGCGATATTAGTAATGCGTTCGGTTTGCTCAGGGGTAAAGTGAATGACTTTGAATCTACAAGGTTCGCTCTGCGGATTAAAAGGTAATCTGCGGTGAGGCTCTTTGGTCAGGTTTAATAAAAATCGGTTGATCTGCCTGCCGGCGGAGAATTTCTTCCCCCAATTGTTTAGATCTGGCGGATGAGCTAGGGAAATTTGAGGAGCTTCTTTACTCTCATAGTATTGTTGAAAAAGATGCAGAAAAGCCTCTGCTCCCTTAGCGTCCAGGATGCGGTGGTCAAAACTCATGCCTAAAAAAGTTCGCCCGGTAGTTTCTACCAGAGTAAAAACCAGATGTTCTCTTTTGCTGCGGAACGCCGCGTTAACCTGCTTGGCCAAAGGTAGCAAGTATGGTGAATTGTTATTAAGTTTTACGATTTGCAGCCATACCGGTAACGTTTTTTTAACTGAAAGCGCCTTCCAATAAGGGCAAAAGTTTATCCCCCGGCCGGGAAAACCGGATAGTAACGGGTATTTTTGGATAAAATGGTTTAACTGTTCTTGCAGCGTTTTATGTCCAGGGGGATTTTTTAACTCTAGGATGACAGCGGAGTGATTGCCTATTCCGGATTGAGCTTTTCCGGCATAATCGAGGGAATTAACTATCCAGTCGATACCGGTTAAATATCGTTTCATGCTATTGCCTGTTGATGCGGCTGGCCAGCGAATGAATAGTTTTAAAATCCTCGG
>JAZDLL010000093.1:0-13321 GCA_043802105.1 Candidatus Omnitrophota bacterium | reverse complement strand
ACATCGGACGCTGCCCAAGCACCTCACCGGTAATAATAAACTTAGCTCCCAGCTGCGACATTAATTCTTTAGCCTGGCTAAACATCAAAATCTTACAATCAATGCAGGGGTTCATGTTAGAACCGAAACCATAATGCGGATCTTGAATAAGCTTAAGGAACTCTATTCCCAGGTCCACTTCCATTATTTTTATACCGATCTTGGGGAAACTTTCCTGGATATTTATCTTGCAGAAAGGAATTTTAAAATGCAACCCGATGACTTCACAGCCTTGATCATGAATAAGCTTAGCGGCCAATAAACTATCCAAGCCGCCGGAAATTAAAGCCAATGCTTTTATTTTCATAGAATTTAACCTGTGAATCGGTCTAATTTAGGATTAACACGGCAAGAATTTTTTGGCCAAAGCCATAAATGCGATACCCAGTAAAAAAGCGAAAAAAGCGGCCATGGCGCGCTTCAGGTCATTTTCTTTATGTAGTTCCGGAATAAGGTCGCTGGTGGCAATATAAATAAACCCGCCGGCAGTAAGCGGTAAAATAAAGCTGGAAAAACCCCGGATATAATCATTGATGAAATACCCGGCTAAAGCCCCGATTACCGCCAATAGCGCGGAAGCAAAATTAAAGAGCAGCGCTTTTTGTTTGGTAAACCCTCCATAGACTAAAACAGCAAAATCACTTAGCTCCTGGGGGATTTCATGCAAAATAATCGCCAAAGTAGTAACCACTCCCAGCTGGAAAGAAACCAAAAAACTGGCAGAAATTACCATGCCATCGATAAAATTATGGAAACCGTCTCCCACTAAAGTCAGGTAAGTAAAGGCGTGCGTTTTGCAGGCGCCCTCTTCATGGCAGTGCCGCCAGTGCAGGAACCTTTCCATAATAAAGAAAATTATAATCCCCAGGATCAGGGAGGAGAATACTGCGGAGCTTTTATTGCTTTCCAAGGCTTCCGGAAGGATGTGTAAAAAAGCGCTACCAATCAGTGCCCCGGCTGAAAAACCGATCAGGCAGAAAAGAATCTTATGCAGCAAATTATCCCTGATCGCCAGAGTAAAAATACCGACCAAGGAAATCAGGCTAACTAAAAATGTGCTAATTAGAATCCAGAATAAAACCATCTGCAGGAATTTAACCTAAATTAGGTTTTCTGCCTTTATTGGCTTTCTTGGAACGCCAATTAAGTTTTCCCCTACGTTTTCTTTTTCCCATATTTACCCCTTGTCTACAAAGACACACCCGCGCAATACCTTATAAGCGCGGGGTGTCATAATAACTTTGCGGTACATTTTGCACAACAAAACGCCCGGCCTCCATAATACAATCGTAAATAACCTTCCCCATAGGAGTTCCTGCATAATCGCTTAAACCTGCTTTAAAAACTTTATCTTGAGTAAATTTTATTTTTTTTCCGGGGCTCTCTACCACCTGGCTTTGAATCTCCCGGCTACTGATTACCTCCGAAGTAGCCCGGTCAATAAGCCGCAAACTCAATTGCATGTTAGCTTTATTTAAAACTTCCCCTAATAAACCACCCATAAAGCTACTGGCGCTGCTTCCGCCGCCGGCTAAGCCGCTTTTACCCCCTGAGTTTTCCGGGATAAACTCAATAACCCCTACGCTAATAATCAGATCCGCATCTTGCGGAGCCGTGATCGTAAAACGTTTAGTATTGTTTAAAATATTAACAAAATATTCTTTCAGGGCCAGACTAACCTGCACGCTTAACCCGGAGGTTTTTAATTCAAAGTCGTTAACCGCAATTTTAGCCGAGGGCCCCTGATACGGACTAAGCCATTCGTCGGCGGAATTTTTATCCAGCCCCGCGTGCGGCTTAGTCGAAAAGCACCCGCTCAAAAACAAAAATACCACCGCACAACTTAATAATTTAATCTTTTTTTTCATGCGTGCTTTTTAATATATTACCGATTAACTGGACTGTCAAGGATAATTCCCCACGAGGGGACACCCGCGCAATTTCCGCCACGAGGCGGATACCGGCCCAATTCCATTAAGGGCCGGGTAACTTATAAGCGTCGGGTGTCATTCTTAACGCCAGGCGCCTTAGCGTTGGGTGCATACTTCAAACAATCCGGCTAAGCCGGCTGATTACAGGTATAATCTTAAATGGCCGGGCTCTCTTAATCTCCAGTTTACTGCTTGAGCCGCTGGTTACAATTACGGTATTAATTTTTGCGCGCCTTCCGGCCTGGGCGTCAATTGCCATGTCCCCGACATATAAAGCTTGGGGCTTTTTAAGCCTAAACCGTTTGACTATTTTATTCAACATCTCCGGATGGGGCTTGGCGCGCCCGGCTTGATCGGCGCAAAGCACATAATCAAAGAAATCCCCTATCTTCAGATGCTTTAATAAGATATGGGAGAATTTACTTGGCCGGTTACTGGCGACGGCTAATTTATAACCTTTTATTTTTAGGGAGCGTAAAAGGCCCCGGGTGCCAGGATACAGATGCGTGTGCTTAAGCAGGCTGGTTTTATGATGCTGGCGATACAAATTTAATGTATATTCCAGGTCTGCTTTAGACACATACGGCTTAAGCAAATCTGCATCTCCCCATCCGACTAAGCTGCGAATCAAGGTTGCGCTTTGCGTTTTTAAACCCAATCTGCGCATCACATAATTAAAACTGCTGCCAATCGCCGCATAGGCATCAATCAGCGTGCCGTCCAGATCAAAAATAATTAATTTTATATTTTCCATAACAATTTAGGCAGGGTTTTAAGGCCCTGCCTATGATGAATAATTAAGCACTTTAGATTTTATTATCTATCGAGCTGTCCGTAAAAGCAGCGGGACTAACGGTTTCTTACTGCGTTTGGCCCTGAACAACTGGTGCTGCTGGCTCTACCGGTGCCGCTGGTGGCTCTACCGGTGCCGGTGCTGGCTCTACTACCGGTGCCGGTGCTGACTCTACTGAAGCTGGCTCCTTCGGAGAAACAACCGGTTCGGCTGCCTTCACCACAGGTTGCTCTGAGACTGACGATGGAGTAGTAACCGGCTGATTATTTTCTACCGCCGCAACCGGGGCAGAAGAGGTATCCTCCGGAGTTTCAAAACTAATATTCTTAGCGATGTTCCTGTTTTCCGTCCCAACTATATAATCAATACTTAAAGTATCATTTAATTTCAACGCATTAAAATCTTTAATATTTTCAAAAACCGTCTTTTCATCAACCACTAAAACCAATTCCTTCTCTTGGTCGGTTTCATAATCCAGGTATTTTAAAGTAACCGTGCCGGCCTGATTGTCTAAATTCGTTACCTCTCCCCAGGCCCACTGCATATCGCTCTCTTTTTGCGGGATACCCGGTTGGTCAGAAGTAATCACTGCCGAGTCTGAGGGTGCAACTGGAGCCTCCTGGGCCAAGGCAATTTGCGCAGCAGCCATCATTGCAACAACCAATCCGGACAAGATAACCATTCTTTTAAAATTCATCTTCGACCTCCTTAAGGTTGTTTTCAAATTATCACAAGTTTTCTTGCTTGTCAAGTTATCTATAAAACGGCAAAAAAACCAGCACAACCATAACGATCAGAGTAGTAATTACGCCAACCGTTAAGCCCACCCAAAACCAATCCAGAAAACTAATTTTAAGGCGTTTTTCCTTCTCCAAAATTCCAATAGCTACAATATTGGCGGTAGAGCCAATGAGAGTAATATTGCCGCCTAAGCAACCGCCAAAAAGCAAAGCCCACCACAACGGCTGTAGATTCATATTCAGACTCTGAAAACCTTGAACCACCGGGATAAAAGCCGCCACCAAAACGACATTATCCAAAACACTTGAGCCTATCGCGCTTATCCATAACATAGCGCTGGTTAAAAGATTAAGATTGCTTCCGGTAGCCGCTAACATATGTTTGGCAATAAAAACCGTTGCCCCGGTATATTTTAATGTACCGGCCTGCACAAACAAAAGTAAAAAAAATAGCAGAGTCCACCACTCGACATCTTTTTCGATATATTTTCTCGCCTTTTGATGTTTCCAAATCATTACCAGGCCGCTAGCCACCAGCGGGACAACCAATAAAACAGTATTGGGCGGTAAACCCCAGGCTATTTCCATCCGGTGGTGCAAAGAGATAAAAATAAGCATCAAGCTAAATATTCCTAAGCTTATTTTAAGGTTTTTTCCCGGCGGTACGGAAATTAACCTGATTAATATTTCATTGGCCCCCAACCTTTGCATCTGCTCATCAAGTAATTTTATGGATTTTCTATACCAAAACAAAAGGATAATTATCGTCGCGACCAAACAAAGTAAAGCTAAGGGAAAAGCTTTGACAATAAAATCTTCAAAAGTCAAACCGGATTTGGAAGCAATAAGAATACCGATGGGGTTACCCAGAACGGTAGCCGCAGACCCGATATTGGTAGCCAAAACAGAAATAATCACAAAAGGCACCGGATTAACCTCAAAATAATCACAAATTTCCATGACCGCCACCACCATAAAAATAATCGAAGTTACCTCATCAACTGTACAGGCAAGCAAAGCCGATAAGCCCCCGATAAGCAAAGCAAATTTTTTACCGGTTAATTTAGGAATCCGTAAAATCAGGCTGACGATCCAGACAAAAACTCCGGAATCTTTTAATAACCCGATAATCACCATCATCCCCACCAAGAAAAGAATTACCTCCAACGATGAGAATTCAATGACATGCTCTAAGTCAATGGTTTTAGTCATTAATAATACGGAGGTGCCGATAAAAGCAAAACTGAGACGGAAATCCCAAAAGAAAAGGGTTCCTAAGATGGAGGCGGAAAATATGCCGATGGACAAAGCCTGATGCGCGTTCATCCCGGCAAAACTAGCGCTTACCCCAAGAAAAAAAGATAATAAAGTTAAGGAAAACAGTTTTAAGGAGAGGGTTTTCATGGATTAGAAATAATTCTCTGGCGGTTTCCTAAAGATCAGTAAAGAATCTCTTTAGTCCGTACGCGCATTTTATTATAAACCACGCTGGCCAGAGCGACTTTTAAAATATCGCCCGCCACAAACGGCAAAAAGCCCAGCAAAAACGCTTTACTCAAGGGAATTGCTAAGCTTACTTTTAGCCAAAACATGCCGCTGCATAAAATTACAAAATCCGCAACCAGCAATTTGACAAAGATAATCCACAGGCTTTGTTTTTCTTTAAGCATAAAACTGCCCGCTAAAAAAGAAGCTAAAATAAAACCTACAATATAGCCGCCGGTTGGGCCCAGCAAATAAAGGCTCCCGCTGCCAGGGCCGGTAAATACCTGCTGGCCGGTCAAACCTAAAAACATATAAGCAGCCTGTGTAACTACGCCCAGCTTTCTACCCAACAGAGCTCCGGAAAGCAAAACAAAAAATGTCTGCAAGGTAAGCGGCACAGGAGTAAAAGGCAAGGGTATACGCACAAAAGCTGACAAAGCAGTCAAAACAATGAAGGCCCCCACGGCGAGCAGCCGGCAAACACTCTTATCGTGGATTAACTCTTTTTTAAAAATTATTTCCATCTTCCTCTCCTGGTTTTTTGTTAAACGTATAATTTCTATACATTATATATGAAAACTAAATAATAGCAAAAGAAAATGGGGTTAGACCCCTTAAAGATCTAACCCCACTGTTTGTGTCTTGGCTTTAAACTTTCTTAATTATTCCTTAGCAATGGCTAAAGTAATTACGCCAGCTAAAATTAAGAACAGACCAATGCCGCCCTGGATGATCACTAAAAGCGCCCCCCAGAACTTCAAGATTGCCAGGCCGCCTAGAACTAAAAACGCCAAGCCCAAAACAACCTTAAAAAGCGTGGCTAAAGTCTTTTTAGGATCACAACACTTCTTTTCTTCTGCTGCCATTAGTACACCTCCTTGTGTAGAGACACAACATGCGCCACATGGCGCATACCGGCGCCATCCTATCTGCCGCCGGGTACCGGCGCAATTTTCGCCACGTGGCGAACGCTGGCCCAATATCTATCTGGGCCAGGCGCCTTAGCGCCGGGTGTCTTAGCTTGGTTTACTTTTCCACCTGCGATGTATCCAACCCCACTCTGCAGGATATTTACGTATATAGGACTCAATTATACCGGTAAGCTTCTGAATATTTACCAGAATAACCTCCTCGGAATCCTTGCCCTCCTCTAATTTTAACTGGGCTTCAAGAATTATCTTATGCTGATCGTCAGGTTGCCTGAGGATAAAACAGGGGATCAGCGCAGCTTTAGTCCTCTGTGCCAAGATTACCGGGCCGGTAGCCGTAGCGGCTTTCTGGCCGAAGAAATCTACAAATACTCCGGCGGTGCCAAAATTCTGATCAATCGGTATAAAAACCAACTCGTTATTACGTAAAGCGTTAATCGAGTTATTTACGCATTCATTACGCGGCTGGCTATAAATAGTCCGCACTCCGAACTTTTCTCTTTTCTTAAGAAAAATCTTCTCCATTCTGGCGTCGTGCATCGGCTTCATAATGCCACCGACCTTATAGCCATCCATTGCCAATCTTCCTAAGAGCAAGGGGAAATTACCAAAATGTGCGCTGACCAAAATAACCCCCCGGCCGGCAGCTAATGCCTGATCAAGATGCTCTTGGCCCTGAATCTGAACCCGCTTTCTTAAGGCCTGCGGCTTGTCGAAAAAGAACATCAGTTCCACCGCGCTTTTCGCCATGTAGGCAAAACAATCTTTGGCTATTTTTTCTATCTCTTGAGAAGATTTTTCTTTGCCAAAAGCAATGCCTAGGCCGTCTAAAGCAATCTTTTTATGTTTTTTGGCAAAAATATAAGCTAAAGCGGAAATATTTTTAGCGAAAGCGTAAAGATAAATTGTCGGGATAACCCTAACGATCAAAGAGCAGGTATTTATTCCTAGCCAAGCCGCCAGGCGGCTAAAGCTTTTACGAATTTTTTTAGAGTCCATTTTGATTTAGTTTAAACAAATTATAGCAAACTGCTCTTAAATTACAAGGAGAATCAAGCACCAGTAAGTTTTTATCTAGCTAAGTCCCTGCGAGCGACAGCGAGCAAGGATGAGTTCCTTAGTTTTAAATCTAGCGAAATCCCGCAAAAGCGGAATCAAAGTTTATAACCGATTTTACGCAACAGGTCCTTGCGCCAAGCGATATCGGAAACCTCTTCTACTCCTTGCGGAGCTACCCCGTCAATCACTCCTAATATCCCGCCTCCGGTCTGGCTCTGCGCCACAATTACTTCCGTAGGATTAGCCGTAGCACAATATATATTGCAGACTTCCGGAATGTTTTTAATGGCGTTTAAGACGTTAATCGGATAGGCCTGTTTAAGAAAAATAATAAAGCTGTGCCCACAGCCAATTTTCAGCATATTCTTACAGGCCAAATCTACCAAAGCCGGATCATTGCCTTCGCTTCTTATCTTGCATGCTCCGGAGGCTTCGGCAAAAGCCAAACCAAACTTTATTCCGGGAACATTGCTGACTAAAACTTCATAAAGATCCTCAACCGTTTTGATAAAATGGCTTTGGCCTAAAATAAAGTTCAAGTCTTCCGGCTTGTCGATCTTAACCGCTTTAAGTTCTAACATAGCGCCCCCTTTTTATTTAATCTTAACTTTACGAAATACCGCCACATCGATAGGCAGATTGCCGTGATAAGCCTTAAGCGCTGTAAGCGCGTAATCTGGCTGGCCCAAGAGCTTAAGCGGGATTTTTATAATTAAAGAGTTCCTGCCAAAATCTATCCCCACCCCCGGATTGATTAGTCGTTTTTTAGAACTAAATACTTTACAGCTTTTCCCTTTGGTAATAATGCGTAACTTGGGCATTTGGGCAAAGGGGGTGCTTTGGCTATACCCAAAGATATAAAGCATCACTCCAAATCTGCTACTGAGCTTCTTGGGTTTATCCAGACGCACGACAAAATAACCGTCCTCTGCGGCGTAACTTACAGAACCCTTGTCCTCCAGCAACTCAATCTGTTTTGGATCTAAAGGAATCTCTTTTTCCTTAAACATCTCTGAAGCATCAGAATAAAAAAGTTCCTTGCCTTGCGCCGCGGATTGAAGTTTTACCTCCAGCGGCGGATAATCGCTAAAGAGCTCGTTCTTCCGGGCAAAAGAAAATAAATAAAAAGCACTGGATTGGGTCTGGCTTTTATAGAAAAGGATGGTCCGGTATTTTTTATCCAATTCCTCAGTGCTTAAATCCAAACGCTGCCAGTTAATCCTAGAGTCGTTAAATTTGTCCGGCGGGTGCAACTCCAGCTCCGGATGGTAATGCCGCGGTTTAGGCCAGCCATCACAATGCACAAGATAAGGATAAACCTCAGGTTTAGCCAGCCGCCCCTCCAGGTCACTCAGGGCCACCTGGAGAAGCAAATAGAGAGTTTTATGGTCAACATTAACGTCCGCCGGATGCGAAACAAATATCTTATCCGGTTGATAATCCAGAATCTGTTTAGTTAGGTCGCTTAAAATATTTTCTCCGTAATATTTAGCGCCATAAGAAGGATTCTCTTTATAGGGCACGCTGGAGATGCGGGTTAAGCGGTCACGAAAAGGCTTGTCCGTTTGCCAATATTTACAAAAAATCTCAAAAGTGCCGTAGTCCGGGTACCCCAGAAACACCAGGTTCTTTTCAGGTAATCCTAAAAACTTCATCGCCTTAATTGACTCTTGCTGACGAATTTTCCCCAAGTAAATAAACTCTCCCTGACGAAAGGTAAGCCTCTTCTCATAGACGATAAAAGCAAATTCATTATGGTCACCGCTAGTTAAATAAACTATGCGCACCTGGGCGCCGGCCTTAAGCGCCTTTTGAATAATCCCTCCGCAAGCAATTGCCTCATCATCAGGGTGCGGAGCAAGAATTAAAATCCGTTCATTTTTTTCAAAAATACCTAATTCCGAATGAGGATTTTGCCCCTTCAAGCCGGGCTTGGGTAGCCCAACACAGCCCCCCAAGAACAAAACCATCACCAGAGTTATTGATTTTATTTTGCGCATGAGTTATTCTACCATTTAACTACTTTTTTATCGAGGAAATACTTTGAGCACCTTGATTTTAAATCTAGCGAAATCCTGCGAGCCGAAGGCAAAGCAGGATCTTTCCTTAATTAAAGATCAGGCCTTTAGCCTGTAATCCGCCATAGACAAAGAGCAAAACAATGAGCGAATTGGCATTTACAAGGTCCGTTAATTATTATACAATAACTTCATGACCATCGATATTAAGCAACATTACCAAAAAATCAGAAAAATTCTAATTATCGTGCTAGTTTTGAATTGGGCGGTGGCTTTAGCTAAAATTATCTATGGCTTAAGCAGCCGTTGTTTCAGCATGACCGCAGACGGATTTCACTCTTTGAGCGACGGAACTTCCAATATCATTGGTATCGCCGGAATTCATTTCGCCTGTCAGCCGGTGGACAAAGATCACCCCTACGGACATAAAAAATACGAAACCCTGTTTTCCTTAGGGATTGCTGCCATGCTATTTATCGTTTCTTTCAACCTCTTAAAACAAGGCTACCTGCACTTGCAACATCCGGTCTCTTTCCAGACTAACCTGGGCAGTTTCGCAGTCATGCTGATTACTTTAGCGATAAACATCTATGTCATGCGCTATGAGTTTAAAAAAGGCAGAATCCTAAACAGCGATATTTTAGTTTCGGATTCCCTGCATACCCGGGCAGACATTTTTACCTCATTCTCAGTAATCATCTCGCTAATCGTCACCCGGCTGGGGTTCTCATTAATTGACCCCATCGTTACAATACTGATATCGTTATTTATCGGGTACGCTGCTTTTGAAATCGCCAAACAAAGTTCGGATGTTCTTTGCGATACGGCCGTTTTTATGGACGATCAAAAAGTTAAAGATATTGTATTAAAAATAGAAGGGGTGCGCGCCTGCCATAAAATTCGCAGCCGCGGCAGAATTGATGATATCTATATAGATTTGCATGTGCAGGTTCATCGCAGTATGCATATCGATAACGCCCACCAAATAAGCTACCGCATTGAAGAGGCCATTAAATCCGCCATTCCCGGAATAACCGATGTGGTAGTCCACATGGAACCCCTGGAGCATTAAATATACTCTAGCGGGTCTTGCGGAACGCCATTTTTCCTGATCTCAAAATGCAGATGGGGAAGCATACCCGCAGCCCGAGCATTCCCGGTTTTACCTACGCTGCCAATCACCTGCCCCTGGCGCACATTGTCACCTTTGCGCACAAAAATATTAGAAAGATGCCCATAAATAGTAATAATATTATCCCGATGCCGGATAATTATATATTTGCCCATACCTTTATTTTGAGTTGCGCTCACTACTTTGCCGCTTTTAGCTGTACAAACTGAAGTGCCCACCTGAGCCAGAAGATCCAGGCCTTTATGGATCCTCCTGCCGCTGCGGCTGGAAGCAAAGGCACCTTCACCCCGATGATCATTGCGGATGATCAGATCGTTTTTATATTCAATCGGGCAGACAAAATATTGCTTATCCGTCCAACCCAGCCCCAGGAATACCCAGACGCAAATTACGATTAAGATAATTAACAGCATTCTTCTAATCATTTTCTACCTTGTGTACAACACAACATGCGCCACATGGCGCACACCGACGCAATACCTATAAGCGTCGGGTGCCTTCTTTAGCGCCGGGTGCCTAAAATAGAAATTGTAGCATAAACAGCAAGCAGCAGACAAAAAACCACAAAAAAATCTCCGTAGCGGTTATAAATTGTACGCTGGCCGGTAGCTAAACCGATACGCTGGCTGCAATAGCCTTTAACGAAAATCTCTTTACCCTGGGCACTGCGGACCACCCCTAAAATCCTACCGGCCGGATCAATAAATCCGGAAATTCCGGTATTGGCTGCCCGGGCTAGATATACCCGATTCTCTACCGCCCTAAAAACCGAAGCGGCAAAATGTTGATAGGGAGCGCTGCCCTCTTTATACCAGGCGTCATTGGTAATATTAACCAGAAACCTTGCTCCGCGCTTTATAAATTCACGGGACAATTCCGGAAAAAGATCCTCAAAGCAAATCAGCACGCCAAAATTAGCCGGTTGCCTAAAAATAGTATACTCTCTGCCCGGCTGGATATCCCCGATCAAAGCAATCGTCTCTAAAAATGGAAAAATATTTTTAAGCGGTATATATTCACCGAAGGGAACCAGGTGCAGCTTGCTGTAAGTGGCTACCGGAAGCCCTTGCTGATTAATTAGTAAAGCGCTATTGAAATAATTTTGATCAAAATATGAAACTGCGCCCACCAAAAAGTTAGTATTCAGTTGTCCGGCTAAAGAAAAAGCTTGGTTAAATTCAGCCTCATCCCTGCCCCAAACTCCCGGCACGCTTGACTCCGGCCAGATAATTAAACTCGGCCCAGCTGCGGCGGCGGCCGAAGTTAACTCTTGGTACCGGTTTTGAATAAAAGCCACCGCCCGCTTATCCCATTTTAAATCTTGGGAGATGTTACCCTGAACTACCGAAATTTTAAGTCGCTTTTGATCATTACTTTCGTCTGATTTATAATTTAATCTGGTAAAACCATAACCCAAAACTAAAAATAATATCAGGGCAGGTATTAATAAAAATTTTGGCCTCCAACGCCTGCGTAAAAACAAATAAAGCGCAGCATTAATTAAAACCACCAAAAAACCCACCCCCCAGGCCCCGGTAACATCCGCAATTTGAACCACCGGCAAGTTTCTATACTGAGAAAGCCCGATTAAAGCCCAGGGAAATCCGGTAAATAAATAACTGCGCAAATATTCCAGCAGGACCCAGCTGGCCGGCAGGAAAAACAGGCAACGGTTAAGGGAAAGAAAGCGCGAGAAATAAACTGCGGCGCCAAAAAGGCCAAAGTAAATAGCCAAATATAAGATCAAAACTACTTGCCCCAGCAGAGTAACATGAATAAGCCAGTAAACACAAAAACTCCAGAAAACTACGCCGCATAAAAAAGCGATCGTCAATGCACCGCGTAAAGATTTATTCTCTAGGGCAATAAATAAGGGGATAAAACCGCACCAGGCCAACAGCCAAAGATTAAAACTGGCAAATGAAAGCGATAAAAATAAACCGGACAGAAAAGATAAAAAGATATTTTTTTTCATTGCTTAATATTTTACCATACAAAAATTTTAAACGAAGTTAAATATTATTAACTGGTAAAGCATGGAAAAAACTTTCAAAATTACCACCTAGCTAAAAACCCTAGTAAAAATAGAAAGAGGATAGTTAACAACATTTTATATATTTTTAATATTTAAGAATCGTTGTTGACAGACTAAGATAACGTAGTATAATAAAGATATGCCTAAATGCTTAGTGAAAGAGTGTGATAAAATTACAAGGTATAAAAATACAAATGCGGTTTATTGTTCTATGCATTTGGCTCGCATTAAGCGCCATGGACATCCTGGACTCCAGGAGGGTTTCCATAAATTAGAGAAGTTACCCCACTCTATTGTTGATGATTTTATTCGTAAAAATTGTAAAAAGTTACTTGATGAGGAAATAGCTAAAGAATTGAAAAAGAAAGGGTTAAACGGGGCTACTCAATGGACAGTAAGATACCGCCGGAAAAAATTAGGAATTAAGAAATACCTTTGTGGTGAAACAAAAAAACATAAGGCATGGATTCGAACGCAAGCTATAAAACAATACGGGAATGAATGCGAGTTATGTGGATATAAACTAGCCGTTGAGGCACATCATATTTTACCTAAAAACAGGGGTGGGACGCATGAAGTAAATAATTTAATGGTGCTCTGCCCTAATTGTCATGCGCTTATTACTAGAAAATTCTTAATCTTAAAATATAGAAGAGATATACCTAAGCTTCGAAGAGAATTGATTAAATTATAAGGTTTCCTATCCGTATTTTGGATAACAGCATTTTTTATATTTCAACGGGGTGCCGCTTTCAGAATTCTTTTTCCCGCAAGGACACGGGTCATTTCGGCCGACCTTAGGTTGATGTGATTGCGTAGAGTGAACAGGGGGTTTTTCAGGTGCAGCTTGTATCTGACTATCAGGTTCTTCTCTAGCGGACATTTCAAATTTTGCCACCTCTGGATGCGAAAGCTCTTTAGGCAAAGAGCTAAAAACTCCGTGGAATCTTTCCGGTTTAACCGATTCTAATTTATAAATCGTCTGTACGGCATCTTCTTCGATCGCGCTAATCATCTGAGCAAACATCTCAAAAGCCTCGCGCTTATATTCAATTAAAGGATCCCTTTGTCCATAGGCCCGCAAGCCGATACCTTCGCGCAAAGTGTCCATCGCGTAAAGATGGTCTTTCCATTTGCTATCGATGATCTGCAGGAAAACC
>JAZDLL010000113.1:0-2138 GCA_043802105.1 Candidatus Omnitrophota bacterium | reverse complement strand
TCATTCATATGCAAATCAAATTCATTGCCTACGCTGCCTTCGCTATTCTTATATCCGAAGAAAGCGCCCATTTTTCTATCGGTTGCTTCGGCTACCCAGCCGTCAACCGTGCTCATCTGTAAAACAGCATTTAAGATCGCTTTCATGCCGCTGGTCCCGGAAGCCTCAAAAGGCGGCAGAGGATTATTTAACCAGACATCCACGCTGGAACTGAGCAGCTTACCCAAAGAGATATCGTAATTCTCCAGCACAATAATTTTTAATTTGTCATAATCCTCATTCAATTTATCCACCTTATCCAACATCTCATTAATATAAGTAAAACCTAAATTATCATTCGGATGCGCCTTGCCAGCCAGAATAATCTGCAAAGGCCCGTTTTCTTTAGTAATCTGTACTAATCTGCTAATATCATGCAGAATAAGGCTTGGCCTTTTATACGCCGCCACTCTCCTGGCCCAGCAGATAGTAAAGATATTTTTATCCAGCTTCCACTTCTCTAAGAATTTACACAAATCGGTTTTGTTGGATTGATGCGCCTGCCATAACTGCGCACGGAAACCTGCATTTGCCTTAAGCTCTACGGCCCGGGATAAAATCATCGGATTGGCGCCAAAATTAGGAAAAGTCTCCGGAAATTTTTTGAAAAGTTCCTGAAAACCCTGCGACATCCAGGTGTACGGATGCACGCCGTTAGTGACATATTGGATTTGATCTTTATAATTGGGAAACTGGATATGCATTACTTTCTGATGATTACGAGAAACGGCATTGATCGCCGAAGAAACATTCATCGAAAGTAACGTAAGATTGGCCATCCCCGAACGCTCTTTCCCGAATCTTTCGATAATCTCAGTGTCCTCTGGCTTAAGTACCTTATTTAAATCATCGAAAGAGAACCGGTCATGGCCAGCCTCCACCGGAGTATGGCAGGTGTAAACAAATTTACTTTTTAAGTTTTCCAATTTATCTTTACTCAGGCCCCGGGCCTTAGCAATAAAAGCAAACACCGCATGCCCCTCATTAAGATGATAGGTATCGATATTATAACCTAAGTCATTTAAGGCGCCGACCCCGCCAAACCCCAGCAGCACCCTTTGTAATAACTTTAAGAATACATTATCACTGCGGTAAAGCTGATCGGTTAAATTCTTAGCGCTCTGGTTATTAGGTTCCACATTAGAATCTAACAATATCAATGGCACCACCGCATCATGCGCCTGGCTATAAACAAAATATTTCCACAACCTGAGATAGACATCTTCAGATTTGAAAGAAATCTTAATTCTGTTCTTTAAAGGAACTAACCCCGGATAAGTATACGGATCCCAGCTCATTTTCTCAGGAGCCTGGCCGTATTTAAACCAAAACTTCTGCCTAAAATAACCTGAGGTCCAGAGTATTCCGATAGCCGCCACCGGAAGATGATAGTCCGCCATCGTCTTAACGGTATCCCCGGCTAAAACCCCCAAGCCTCCGCTGTAAATCGGCATATCGATAATATTATTTTGATGCAAAGCAAAGAAATAATCCGCCACGCGAAAATTTGAAAAAACCGCATTCTCCGGAACCTTATTTGACGGATTAAGCGGCAGGTGGCTGGACAGTTTATTATAACAGCTGGTCGCCAAACCATACTCCATCGAAAAATAAGCGATACAGCGCTCAAGCTTCGAGCGCAATCTTCTTTCCGCTTTAACGATTGCCTCCAATGGCATACCAAAATAATCGCTATTTTTTATATCCTTAGCGTAATGGCCGTCAAGATCATCCACCTGCACCAATGAATAAAATTCATCAATCAAATTATCTTTTTTCATGACCTTGTCCTACTTCCACCTGAAATGTAAATAAATTCTCCCCCAGCCTTTATCGGTTTTCTCTAGTCTGGAATAAAGCTGGCGGTTCTCTTTTTTGTTTAAAAAATTAAGGATACGCTTCTTGACGCTCTGATCAGCTGTCCCATAAGCAATCTCCACGACACTGGCGCGGCCAGCCACCGCCTCCTGCAGGATAGCCGCCAGCTTCTCTTCCATATCCGCCACCACCGGAAAAAGATTAAGTTTTAATTTCATGGCTTAGGACTTGCTAAAGCGACTAGGTTTTTTAAATCCGGATTGCTGTCTATCAACACTACT
>JAZDLL010000107.1:0-44389 GCA_043802105.1 Candidatus Omnitrophota bacterium | reverse complement strand
GTTAAGTAATGTGATTGCCCGGCATATGATCGAAGATTTTGGTGTGCCGCATGAGCGGATCAAGCTGGTGCCGCGCAGCGTAGACCTGGAGAAATTTAAATACCTGGACCCTAAAGACAAGCGAAAAGAAGAGTTTAACGTCGGAATTATCGGCCGGATTACTCCTTTAAAGGGGCATTTGCATTTTATCAAAGCCATGGCGCAGATTTCCAGGTCAGTGCCCCGTTTGAAGATCTGGATTGTCGGTGATGCTCCGGCTTCTAAGGAGGCCTATAAAGAAGAATTGCAGATTTTAGTGCGCCGGCTGGGGCTTTGGCATTGCACGGAGTTTTTGGGTACGCAGCGGGATATTCCCGGAATATTAGAGCATCTGGATTTGGTGGTTTTAGCTACCACCACTCAGGAGGCTTTCGGAAGGGTAGTGGTGGAGGCTCAAGCCTCGGGGGTCCCGGTGGTGGCCACTAAAGTCGGAGGAGTGGTGGATATTATCGAGGATGGTAAGAATGGCCTCCTGGTGCCTCCGGCGGACCATAAAAGTATGGCCGAGGCGATTATGCGTATTTTTAAGGATCCGCAATTTGCCAGGGAGTTGGCTCAAAATGCCTATGCTAAGGTTAAGGAAAAATATAATCTGGAGTTGATGGTTAAAAATACTTTAGATGTTTACCGCGAAGTCTTAAATAATTTTAAGATCCTGGTGATCAAATTTAGTTCTTTAGGGGATATAATTCTTTCGACGGCCGCTCTGCGGGCAATTCGGGAAAAGTTCCCGCAGGGAAATTATAAAATAAGTTTTCTAATCGGCGAAGAGTCTAAAGATATCCTTTTAAGATCTCCGTATATTGAAGAGTTGCTGGTTTGCGATTTAAAAAATAAAGATAAAGGCCTGGCGGGTTTATGGAACATCGGCCGTATTTTAAGGAAGAAGAATTTTGACTTGGTGATTGACCTACAGAATAGCCGCTCCAGCCATATTTTAGCTTATCTGAGCGGATGTATCCATCGCTACGGTTATAATAATAAGAAATTTTCTTTCCTGCTTAATCATACGGTTAATGATCAGAAACCGTTGGTGGATCCGGTAACGCATCAATTTAGGATTTTAAAGATGCTGGCAATTGACCTATTGAATAATGCCCTGGAGCTTTGGCCTTCCAGCGAGGATCAAAAAACAGTGGATGAGCTGCTCAACGCCCAGTGGCTAAGCCAGGCGCAGAAGGTGGTGGGAATTAATATTAGCGCTTCTAAAAGATGGTCGACTAAGCCTTGGCCGTTGGAATATTTGATTTGCCTGTGCGAGGAGCTGGGATTAAAAGATATCCGCGTAATTATTACTGGTACTGAAGAAGACCAGGGGCTGGCCAACATGCTGATTAATTCTTTAAAAAATACCAAGATTATCAATGCTTGCGGCAAAACCAATATCAACGAATTAGCCGTGTTAATTAAAAAATGCCAAGTTTTTATTTCGGCGGATTCTTCGCCGTTGCATATTGCTTCGGCGGTGGGCACCCCGTTTATCGGTTTATTCGGCCCGACGGATGCCCGGCGCCATCTGCCGCCCGGGAAAAATTATATGGTGATTAGTAAAAATCTGCATTGCAGCCCTTGTTATAAAACTAAATGTCGCACTAAAAGCTGTATGGTGCAGATTAGCCCGGCGGAAGTGTTTGATGCGGTAATCAAGCTGCTTAAATGAACAGGCTAAAATGAAGATACTTTTTATAGCGAATCATCTTAATGTGGGAGGCATCAGCAGCTACCTGTTTACTTTGGGCAGCGGATTAAAACAAAATGGCCACCAGGTTTATTTGGCTTCCAGCGGGGGAGAATTAGAGGATAAATTTACCCAGGCCGGGATAACGCTTTTTAAGGTGCCCCTGGCGACTAAGAATGAAATTAGTTATAAAATATTTATTAGTTTTTGGAAACTTAAAAAAATTTCCCGGCAATTAAATATTGATCTGGTTCATTCGCATAGCCGTACAACGCAAGTTTTAGGGGATTTCCTGGGCCGTTCTTTAGCTAAGCCGCATATTTTTACCTGCCATGGTTTTTTCAGGCCAAAATTATTGCGGCGGATTTTTGGTTGTTGGGGCCAGAGAGTAATTGCTATCAGCCAGCAGGTTAAGGAGCATTTAATGATGGATTTTAAGCTTGCTGAAAATAAAATCCGCGTAATTCATAACGGTATCGATACTAAAAATTTTGGGGATTTTTCAACCCGGGATAAAATGCGCCAAAAATTGGGGATTGGCCGCCAGGATTTTTTAGTAGGTATTATTGCCCGTTTATCCGATGTTAAGGGGCATACTTATCTTATTCAGGCGCTACCGGAAGTGCTCAAGAGTAATCCTCAGGTTAAGCTGTTGATTATCGGCCAGGGCAAGACTAAAGAGGCGTTGATCAAAGAGGCCGATGATTTAGGGTTAGGCAGCAGTATTATATTTATTCCAGAAGCTAAAAATACTCCAGAGTTGCTGGCGGCCATGGATGTTTTTGTGATGCCTTCGTTGCAGGAGGGCTTAGGGTTAGCTTTGATGGAGGCGATGGCCCAGGGAGTGGCGGTAGTCGGTTCAGCCGTTGGAGGAATTAAAACCCTGATTCAGGATAAAGTGAATGGTTTATTGGTTGCTCCGGCCGAGGCTCCAGCTCTGGCGCAAGCAATTATTAGCTTGCTGGGTGATGCCCAACTACGGGGCGATTTAGGCGTCCAAGCCCGCAAATTTATTATTGCTAATTTCTCTCAAGAAGAAATGGTGGATAAAACCGAAGCTGTTTATCAGCAATCTTTTAAAGCAGTGATAAACCGAAAGCATAAATGAGCCAAAGTTCAATTCCTTTGAAACCCCGTTCTTTGGCCCTAGGTTTCCTCAGGATTGATACTGAGGCGGCATACCCATTGCTCGCCCTAAAGGAGGGGATTTAAATGCTGCCGAACGTATTAAAAGCTAACCGCATCCTTATTTTTAACGTCAACTGGTTGGGGGATGTTTTGTTTTCCAGTGCTACCATCAGGAATATTCGCAGAAATTATCCGGATAGTTATATTGCCAGTGTAGTTCCCAGCCGCTGCTATCCGATATTAAAAGATAATCCGTATTTAGACGAAGTGATTATCTTTGACGAGAAGGATAGGCACAGAGGAATGCTGGAGAAACTTAGTTTTGTTAACCAGCTTAAGAAAAAAGAGTTTGATCTGGTGTTTTTGCTGCACCGGTCATTTAGCCGCGCGCTGATCTGCCGGCTGGCCGGGATTAAACAGAGAATTGGCCACTATACTAAAAAACGCGCATTCCTTTTGACTAAAAAAATAATGCCTCCTAAAAAAGATTCTCTGCACCGCATAGATTATTATCTGGATGTGATCGAAAAAGCGGGCCTGCGGGTGGAGGATCGGTATTTAGATTTCTTTTTTAGCCCCGAGGATGCAAAGCAGGTGGATAATTTTTTCAAAAAAAATTCAATTCAAGAGAATGATTTTGTGGTGGCTATTAATCCCGGAGGAAACTGGGCGCCTAAGCGCTGGCCACTGAATTATTGGGCGATGCTGGCGGAAGAATTAATTAGCCAAATGTCCGCTAAAGTAATTATTACCGGCAGCATCTCGGACTTATTGCTGGCTAGTAAAATCAAAGACGCCATGAAGCAACCGCCGTTAATTGCCTGCGGGGTTTTTAACCTAAAACAGTTAGGGGCACTAGCCAAAAAAATTAATTTATTTATCTCATCCGATACCGGGCCCTTGCATATTGCTAATGCGGTGGGGGCTAAAAAATTAATTGCTATTTTTGGTCCCACCTCCCAAAGCATCACCGGGCCGTACCCGCCGACGAATGTGGCGGTCTTGCAAAAAGATAGCGGTTGCTTAATACCTTGTTATAAAGTGAATTGTGCCAACTCTCGTTGCATGCAGGCAGTTACGCCTGCGGATGTTTTGGCGCAAGTTAAACAAATGTTTAAAAAATGAAAATTCTTTTTATTACCTTAAGTAACATCGGCGACTGTATTTTAACTCTGCCGGTTTTGGATTTTCTACGCCAGAAATATCCGCAGGCTGCGATTACCTGTCTAGTGCCTGTGCGGACTGAGGAAATTTTTATTAATAATCCTGCCGCCCAAGAGGTGATTATTTTTGACAAATATGCCAAGTTAAGAGATAAGATAAAATTGTTTTTTGCTTTAAGTAAAGGAAATTTTGATCTGGTGGTGGATTTGCGCAACAGCTTTTTTGGCGCTTTTTTGCCGATTAGAAAAAGCAGTCTGTTTTTAAGCCCTTTGCGCCGGATACCTGCCAAAATTAAGCATATGCGGGAAAAACACCTTTTCTGGGCCAAGCTGTTGGATTACTCCCGGGAAAATAAAAAATATCAGTCATTAAATATTAACGGCTTAGATGTTGATTATATTGATGGTATTTTAAGTGAACAAAATTTAGCTAATTGCGCTAAATTAATTGTGATTGCGCCTGGTTCACGTAGCCACGTTAAGTGTTGGGATAAGCAAAATTTTAGCCAGCTTTGCAGCCAGCTAACTGGAGCCGGCCATCAAATTATTTTAGTCGGTGATCCGTTTGATCAAGCGATATGTAATTATCTTAGCCAGGCAGGCGGCTCAAAGATGCTTAATCTTTGCGCCAAAACTAATCTTGGCCAACTGGCGGCTTTACTTAAAAAAGCGCAGCTGTTAATTACTAATGATAGCGCGGTGATGCATTTAGCCAGCTATTTAAATGTGCCGGTAGTGGCTATCTTCGGGCCTAGCGATGAAAAAAAATATGGCCCCTGGTCGTCAAGAAGCGCTGTCGTCAAGAAAGATATTTTTTGCCGGCCTTGTGAAAAAGCCCAATGCCGTTTTGGCAGCTTAGAATGTTTAACGGTTATTAAGCCGGCTGATGTGTTTGCTCAAGTTAAATCTATACTCGCCAACCAGGAGCCGGTAGTTTTCGATCAAAGCCAGGTCCCCTTGAATAGAATTCTTATTGTGCGTACTGACCGCTTAGGGGATGTGCTTTTATCTACGCCGGTGATCAAGGCTTTAAGGCAGGAATTTCCCCAGGCTTATATCTCCATGCTGGTTTCTCCTTACACTAAAGATGCTTTGGACGGTAATCCGGATTTAGATGAAATAATAACTTTTGATAAAGATGCAAAATTTAAGGGTTGGTGGGCTACGCTTAAAGCCGCTGGGCTTTTGAGGAAAAAGAAATTTGATTTGGCCATGGTTTTACATCCGACTAATCGGATGCATTTACTAACTTTTCTGGCCGGGATACCTAGGCGTTTAGGATATGATCGTAAATTCGGATTTCTGCTTACCGATAGGATTAAGCATACTAAAGAGCATGGGCAAAAACATGAATCAGAGTATGCTTTGGATTTAATAAGATATTTGGGGTTGCAGCCTCAAGATAAAACTTTATTTATGCCGATAAAAGAAGCATCGGAAAAATGGGCACAGGTTTTATTTAGTCAGGCTCAAATTAAGGACAGCGATAAGCTATTGGTTATTCATCCGGCGGCAAGTTGTCGTTCCAAAACTTGGCCCGGGGAAAGATTTGCTGAAGTTGCCGATAAACTTATCCAAAAGTACGGTTTTAAGGTGATCGTTGTTTCCGGGCCTGCGGATACTCAAAAGGCGCAGGTGGTCATCAAAAATATGCGCAGTAAAGCGTTGAATTTGGCCGGAAAGACTTCCATTAGCCAGTTAGCCAGCTTATTAAAAAGGTCCCAGCTTTTTATTACTACGGATTCCGGGCCGATGCATGTCGCTTCAGCTTTGGGAGTTCCGGTAATTACGATTTTTGGGCGCAGTCAAGCCGGGCTTAGCCCGCAACGCTGGGGACCTTTAGGAGAGAAGAACAGGGTTTTGCACAAAACCGTGGGCTGTACTGTTTGCCTGGCGCATAATTGTCAAAAAGATTTTGCTTGCCTTAAGGCTACCAGCGTTGAGGATGTGCTTAGGGCGGCAGATGAGATTTTGCAGGTAAATAGATGAAAGAAACACTGCATTATAAGGTATTTGCCCTTGTTCGCTGCGCCCACAAGGACTGTGGTGTATAAAAACTATAAGGTGCTTGCCCTTGTTCGCTGCGCTCACAAGGACTGCAGTGTATAAAAACTATAAGGTGCTTGATTTTAGGCTGAATTGTGCTAAAATCATTAAGCCTTTAGCATTAAATATCAATGGCTTAATGTCCTGAGCGAAGCGAAGGATTTACCTATATGTATGATCTATGATTAACTTAAAGAAAGTAAAAAGATATTCCATTAAAGCGCGTTTGAGCAAGGTGAACAAGGGTGATTTTGCGCTCAAACCGGTTAAAGGACGGAGTTTTTCTTCTTTTTTGGATTCTTTGCCTAATATCCTAAAAGCTAAAGATTTGCGCGCGGTTTCTGCGGATATCGTTTCAGCGCGTAAGAAGAATAAAGGAGTAATTTTGATGGCCGGGGCGCACGTAATTAAGTGCGGGCTTAACCCGGTTTTAATTGAGCTGCTGGAAAAAAAGATCATTACCTGTATTTGCCTAAACGGCGCCGGGATTATTCATGATTTCGAGATTGCTTATCAGGGAAAAACTTCCGAAGACGTGACGGCCAGTCTTAAAGACGGCAGGTTCGGTATGGGCAAGGAGACGGCAGATTTCCTAAACTCCGCGGTCAAGGAAGGGGTAAAAGCGGGTTTTGGGTTAGGTTATGCCGTAGCGAATAAAATGGCTACTGCTGCGCTGGCGCATAAAAATTTAAGCTTGATTTATAACGCTTATAAACATAAGGTGCCGGTTTGTGTTTTTGTGGGAATTGGCACGGATATCATTCATCAACATCCTTCATTTGACGCCGCTTCCACCGGCGTGGGCTCTTTGCGGGATTTCCATATTCTGGTAGAAAACATCCGCTCCTTAAATTGCGGGGGAGTGATTTTAAATTTTGGTTCAGCGGTGCTGTTGCCGGAGGTATTTCTAAAGGCTTTAAATCTTGCCCGTAATTTAGGAAATAAAGTTAAAGATTTTACTTCGGCAAATTTTGATATGCTTTATCAGTATCGCGCGGCGCAAAATGTAGTTAGCCGCCCCACCGCTTCCGGGGGTAAAGGTTATTATATTATCGGACATCATGAGATTATGCTTGCGCTTTTAGCCCAGAGCGTAATTGAGAAGATATGAAACATTTAAAAGAAATAATCCGCAAATTTAATCAAGCCAAAATACTGGTGGTGGGGGATTTAATCCTGGATGAATATATCTGGGGAAGTGTGGAGAGAATTTCTCCGGAGGCTCCGGTTCCTGTGCTCTGGGCCAAGAAGCGCACCTTTGTTCCCGGTGGCACGGCTAACGTGGCGAACAATATCCGCTCTTTGGGCGGCCAGGTTACCTTATTGGGAGTTACCGGAAGCGACCCCAATTCTAAAATTTTGCTTGGCGAATTAAAGAAAAGAAAAATTAATACGCGCGGGATCTTTGTGGAGAGTAATCGGCACACTACCGTTAAGACGCGCATCTTGGCCGGGCATCAGCAGGTAGTCCGGGTGGATTGGGAGCATACGCATGATTTGCCCAAAGAATTAAATGCGAAAATTTTAAAATTTATTCAAAAAAACATTGATACTTTTGATGCGATTATTATTGAGGATTATGGCAAAGGGGTAATCAACGTTGCTTTGCTGGAAACGCTTATTGCTTTGGCCAAAGCGCATAAGAAGATTATTACCGTGGATCCTAAAGAGGAAAATTTCCAGTATTATCGGTCGGTTAACGCCATTACTCCTAACCGTAAAGAGCTGGAAAATGCGATTAGGAATCTTAAGATCAAAGACACTACTAACCGTTTTAAAATAAATACGGATAAATTATTTACGGATAAAGATGTGGATTTGGCGGCCCGGGAAATTTTAGAGTACCTTAAGCTGGATGCTATTCTGATTACTTTAGGTGAGCAGGGGATGAAGTTGCTGGAGAAAAACGGCCGCTTAACGCATATCCCTACGGTTGCTCAGGAAGTTTTTGATGTCTCTGGCGCCGGGGACACGGTAATCAGTACTTTTACTTTAGCTCTTTGTGCCGGTGCTTCCAAGTTAGAGGCAGCGCATATCGCTAATTTTGCCGCCGGAATCGTGGTGGGTAAATTGGGGACGGCGGTGACCAATACCAGCGAACTTTTAGAGAGGATAAAATAAAATGGATGTGATTGGGGTAATTCCGGCCAGATACTCATCGACTAGATTTGCCGGTAAGGTGCTGGCGGATATTATGGGCAAGCCCATGTTGCAGCATGTTTGGGAACGGGCCAAACAATCCCGCATGCTGGACGATTTAATTATTGCCTGCGATAATGAGATTATTCTTAAAGCCGCCAGCGATTTTGGGGCCAAAGCTGTAATGACCTCTAAAGAGCACACCTGTGGCACCGACCGGATTAGCGAGGTAGTTAATCCGTTGGATGTAAAAGTGATTATTAATATTCAGGCAGATGAGCCGTTAATTCATCCCATGATGATCGATAGCGTGGCTCGAACGTTATTGGAAGATAAAATGCTGAATATGGCTACGCTGATGAAAAAGATCGATGATGTTATGGAGTTACTTGATCCGAACGTGGTAAAAGTGGTCGTGGATAAAAATAATTTTGCTTTGTATTTTTCACGCGCGCCGATTCCGTATTTAGCGCCCAACGCCGAAATTGACCAGGTAACTTATTACAAGCATATCGGCCTTTATGGCTACACCAAGGATTTTCTTTTTACTTATAAAAATCTTCCCGTTTCGAATCTTGAAAAAACGGAAAAATTAGAACAGCTGCGCGTTTTGGCCGAAGGCTTCAAAATTAAAGTGATTCAGACGCCATTTGATACCATTGGCGTGGACACTCCTAAAGATTTAGAAAGGGTTTTGTTGCAATTAAAGAAGGGATTGACTAATGCATCAGGTTAAGGTGGGAAATATAAAATTTGGCCAGCATTATCCGCTGGTTTTAATTGCCGGGCCATGCGCTATTGAATCCGAAAGCTCTTGTCTGGAGGCGGCGGCCAAGATTAAGGATATCACTGACCGCTTAGCGGTACCCTTTATATTTAAGTCTAGTTTTGACAAAGCTAACCGGCTTTCCGTAGATTCTTATCGCGGACCAGGATTAAAGAGAGGGCTGGCGATCTTAAAGAAAATAAAGAATAAACTTAAAGTTCCTATTTTAAGTGATGTGCATTGCGTAAAAGATATTCCGCTGGCCGCCGAAGTGCTGGATATTATTCAGATCCCGGCATTTTTATGCCGCCAGACCGATCTGGTTTTGGCCGCTGCCCGCTCCGGCAAAGTAGTTAATATTAAAAAAGGGCAGTTTCTGGCGCCTTGGGACATGTTGCCGATAATTAAGAAAGTCACTAGCGTGGGCAATCAGCAGATTTTGATTACCGAAAGAGGGGTAAGTTTTGGGTATAATAATTTAGTTACGGATTTGCGCAGTTTAGCGATTTTACGTGATTTTGGGTATCCGGTAATTTATGACGCTACACATAGCGTGCAGCTCCCCGGCGCCCAGGGTGCTTGCTCCGGAGGCCAAACGGAGTTTGTTGCCGGTTTATCCCGGGCGGCGGTGGCTTTTGGTTGCGACGGTTTATTTTTGGAGGTGCATTCCGACCCTAAAAAAGCCCCTTGCGACGCAGCCAACATGATTAATTTTAAAGAGCTAGAAAATCTTTTGCGGCAAATAAAAAAGATTAGGCAGGCGTTATGAACATCAACATCCTTAAAAGAGCCAAAGAGGTTTTGGAGATTGAAGCGCAGGCCATCCGCCAGCTCAAAGTGCGTTTAGGCCAGGGTTTTATTAAAGCCCTAGAGATAATTCTTAGGTGCAAGGGTAGGGTGGTGGTCAGCGGAATGGGTAAAACCGGGATTATCGCGCAAAAATTTTCCGCTACTTTAGCTTCCACGGGTACCCCGAGTTTATTTTTGCATACCGCCGAAGCAATTCACGGTGATTTAGGTAAGGTTACCGGCGAGGATGTGATAATTATTCTTTCCAACAGCGGCTCAACCGAAGAGATGAAGCAGCTTTTGCCGATACTTAAAAAAATGGGCGCGCCGATTATTGCGTTGACCGGAAATCCTAAGTCCGTGTTGGCTAAATACAGCGATGTAGTTTTAGATGTTTCAGTTAAAAAAGAAGCCTGTCCTTTGGGTCTGGCTCCTACCGCTTCCACCACCGCGACTTTGGCGATGGCGGATGCTTTGGCGGTATGTTTATTAGAACGCAAAGGTTTTAAAGAGAAAGATTTTGCTTTTTTTCACCCCGGGGGGGCTTTAGGCCGGCGCCTGCTTTTAAGCGTGCAGGATATTATGCGCCAGGGTCAAGCCAACGCCATTGTCCGGGAAGATAAAAAGGTCTCGGAAGTTTTATTGGCGATTACCCGCGCCCGGGCCGGCTCAGCTATCGTGGTGGATAAAAGCGGAAAACTCAAAGGAATTTTTACCGACGGAGATCTCCGCCGGCATTTGGCCAGCGATAAGAATTTACCTACGCGGCCGATTAAAGAGGTGATGACTAAGAATCCTACGGTTGTCAATAAAGATATGCTGGCGGCAGAAGCCATGCGGATACTGCAGGCCAAAAAAATCGATGAGGTTCCGGTGGTGGATAAATTCAGGCGTCCGGTGGGCTTGTTGGACGTACAGGATTTGCTTAAGGCGGGATTAATTTAAAACTATGTCTTTAGGAATAACCCCCGAAGAATTAAAAGTGCGTTTTAGAAAAGTTAAACTGTTACTTTTGGATGTAGACGGAGTTTTAACTGACGGCAGAATAATTTATGACTCCGCAGGTAGAGACTCTAAATTTTTTAATGTCCATGATGGGCTGGGGGTTTATGTTCTAGCTAAATTCGCAATCAGTACGATTATTATTACCGCCAAAGGCTCTAAGACGATCAGGCCGCGCGCAAAAGACATGCGCGTGGCGGAAGTTTTCGCGGATATTTTTCCTAAGACGCTGGTTTTAGCTAAAATTATTAAGAAATACGGTATTCAGGCGGATGAGATTTGTTTTGTCGGCGATGATCTGGTGGATTTATCCTTGATGCGTAAAATCGGCCTGCCGATAGCGGTGGCTAATGCCTGTCCGGAAATAAAGGCAGCCGCGGTTTATGTAACCGCTTCTTCCGGCGGCCGGGGAGCAGTCCGGGAAGTGGCGGAGTTAATTCTTAAATCACAGGATAAATGGAAAGATGTTTTAGATTTTTATGGTGCCTAAAAGAAAAGTTTTGATTTGCGCGTTTTTATTTTTTACCTACACTCACCTAGCAGCAGCCGAAGTTAAAGAAACAAAACCTGGCTCTGAAGCTAAAGCCGCCGCTAAGGCATCCGATCAACAGATCGGAGATTTTTCTCTTTCCGGATACGGTGAAAAAGGAAAAAAATCCTGGGATCTGGCTGGCAAGTCCGCGGATATTTTTAACGATGTGGTTAAGCTCAAGCAGGTAGTGGGTAATAATTATGCGCCGAATGATACGATTAACCTGACTGCGGATAACGGTGATTTTAACAAAAAAAGCGGCCTCGTGCATTTGCAGGATAATGTTGTAATTACTACTGCCAGCGGGACCAAGCTCACTACGGATACGCTGGATTGGGACCGCAAGCAGCAGATTGTTACCACTTTGGATAAAGTTAATCTTGCCCGCCAGGATATGAATCTTTCCGGCCAAGGCGCCCAAGGTCAAACCGCATTAAAGCAGATTATGTTGGAAAAGGATGTGCGCCTGGATATTCAGACGCTGGATAAACAGGTGGATAAAAAAGAAAAGATTGTGATTACCTGTGATGGCCCGTTGGATGTAGATTATGAAAAAAATATTGCCATATTTAATAATAATGTTAAAGTAGAAAAGCCGGATTTAACCATTTACAGCGATAAAATGCAGGTTTATTTTACCCCTAAAAAACAGGATAATGCCGTCATTCAAGGTCCGGCGGTCATCTCTAGTTCCGTTAATAAGATTGTGGCTTTAGGAAATGTGCGCATCTTACGCGGCGATAATATCTCTTATAGCCAGGAAGCAGTTTATACGGCGCTAGATAAAAAAATAACTTTAACCGGCCGGCCGCAAATAATTATTTACCAAACGGAGAATGCAGATGCAGCTTTTGGAAACTAAAGGTTTAGCTAAATCTTACGACGGCCGTCAGGTGGTCAAGGGCGTGGATATCACGGTTAAGCGGGGGGAGATTGTGGGTCTTTTGGGCCCCAACGGTGCCGGCAAGACGACCACTTTTTATATGATTGTAGGTATCGTCGCTCCGAATAAAGGCACGATTGTTTTTGATAACCATGAAATTACGCATATGGCGATTCATGAGCGCGCACGTTTCGGGATTGGTTATCTGTCGCAGGAAGCTTCCATCTTTCGTAAGCTGACGGTCCAAGAAAATATAAATGCCATTTTAGAAACTTTATCTTTAAGCCGCCCCGAGAGAAAACGCCGGCTGGCATTTTTATTGGAAGAATTGAATATTGCGCATTTAGCTAAAAATAAAGCCTATACTTTAAGCGGAGGGGAAAGAAGGCGCTTGGAGATTACCCGGGCGCTGGTAACTAATCCCTCCTTTATACTTTTAGATGAACCATTTAGCGGGATTGATCCGATCGTGGTCAATGAAGCGCAGGAAATTATTAAAGAATTAAAAGCCAAAGGTTTGGGTATTTTATTAACCGATCATAATGTTCGCGAGACCCTGGCGATTACTGACCGGGCGTATTTAATTTCAGAGGGAGTAATTCTTATTTCAGGTTCGGCGCATGAGCTGATTAACCATCCGCAAGCGCGCCAGGTTTATCTGGGTGAGAAATTCCGGATGTAAATGAGGGCATAACTTATGGAGCGCTGAAGGCGCGACATAAGTTATTGCCCGAATTTATCCCCGCTGGTTACACTGCCCGATATTGGTTTACAGTGTAGCGGGGATCGTGAAAAATTAACTTAAGAAAGGGAACAAATGAAAACCGAAGTTAAGAAACTGGATAGTATCAAATGTGAAATTAATGTGGAAGTCAGCGGAGAGCTGGTTAAAAATAAATTTGAGGAGGTTTTTGCTCAAATTGCCAAAGAGGCTAAGGTGGCGGGTTTTCGCCCGGGCAAAGCGCCGCGGGATGTCTTAGAGAAACACTATGCTTCCAGCGTGCATGAACAAGTTTTAAAGGAGTTGGTTCCGGATGTTTATAACCAGGCGATTGCCGCAGAAAAACTTGATGTTATCGAGTTGCCGCAGATTACCGATGTCAAGCTTGATCGGGTCAGCCTTTCTTTTAAGGCGGTGGTCGAAGTTACTCCTGAAATTGCGGTGAAGAACTATAAGCAACAATTAATTAATTATAAGGTCGTCTCGGTTTCCAGTGATGAAGTTAAAAGGCAGATTGATTCGGTTAAAGAATCGCGCCAGGCCGAAAATCTGGATGATAAATTTTGTCGCTCTCTGGGGTATCCTAATTTATCTGAGCTGCAGAAAGCAGTGGAAAGGCAGATTCTTCAGACTAAGGAGAATCAGGAGCGCCAGCGGATTGAAAACGAGTTAATTGAAAATATTACCAAAGGGTTGGAGTTTAAGCTACCGGCCGGGTTGGTGGAACGCCAGACCCAGGATATGCTTAGGCAGGCTAAAATCGATTTAGCGATGAAAGGTTTGCCGCGGGATAAGATTGATGGGCAGGAGAAGTTGCTTTTAGAAGGGATCCAGCCGGAAGCCCGCAAGCAGATCAAGATTTATCTGGTTTTATCCCAGATTGCCAAAAAAGAAAATATCGCTATTGATGATCATATGCCGCGTAAGGTCATGGAGTTTTTGCTCAGCGAAGCCAACTGGCAATTAGATTCTAAATAAGGGAGGAAGAAAGCATGGAGAAAAGAATGCAGGTAATGGTTCCGATGGTCATTGAGCAAACTACCCGCGGTTTCGAACGTGCCTACGATATTTATTCGCGGCTGCTAAAAGACCGGATTTTATTTATCGGCACGCCGATCGATGATTATGTCGCAAATTTAGTGATTGCCCAGCTGCTCTTTTTGCAGATGGAGGATAAGGATAAAGATATTAATGTTTATATCAATTCACCGGGAGGTTCGGTAACTGCGGGGCTAGCGATTTATGACACTATACAATTTATAAAATGCGGCGTGGCTACCTATTGCGTGGGTCAGGCAGCTAGCATGGGGGCGGTCTTATTATCGGCAGGAACCAAGGGAAAACGTTTTGTGCTTCCTAACTCCAGGGTAATGATTCATCAGCCCTGGGGCGGGGTACAGGGAGCGGCAGCGGATATTTCGATTCAGGCTAAAGAAATTTTAAAATTGCGCGATCGGATTAACGAAATCTTGGCGCAGCATACCGGCCAATCGTTAGATAAAATTCAGAAGGATACGGATAGGGATTATTTTATGTCCGCACAGGAATCCAAAGATTACGGCCTGGTGGACGAGGTGATTTTGCCGGAAGCTAAGAAATAAACAACAACCATACAAGGAGAAAGAAAAATGAAAAAAGAGTATTTGTTAACCCCCGGGCCCACCCCCTTGCCCCCGCAAATAAGTTTGGCGATGGCTAAACCGATTATTCATCATCGTACGCCGCAGTTTCAGGAGATTCTCAAAGAGGCCAGTCTAGGATTAAAATGGGCGTTTCAGACCTCCAATGATGTCTTTATTATTTCTTCTTCAGGAAGCGGAGCGATGGAGGCGGCGGTAATTAATTTACTTTCCGCCGGGGATACGGCTCTGGTGGTTCAGGGCGGTAAATTCGGAGAAAGATGGACGGAGATTGCTAAAGCTTACGGGATTAATCCCGAGATTATTGATGTGGAATGGGGCAAGGCGGTTAGTCCGGCAGAAATAGGTAAAAGGTTAAAATCCAACCCGCAGATCAAAGCGGTATTTACGACTTTATGTGAAACTTCTACCGGCGTGGATAATGATATCCAGGCCATTGCGGCGGTAGTTAAAGAAACCTCGGCGGTTTTAGTGGTGGATGCCATCAGCGGACTGGGGGCGGTAGATTTAAAAACCGATGCCTGGGGGGTAGATGTGGTCGTTGCCGGATCGCAAAAAGGTTTGATGTTGCCTCCGGGATTAGGTTTTATTTGTTTAAGCCCTAAGGCCTGGAAATTAGTGGAGGCTTCCAAGTCTAGCCGTTATTATTTAGATTTAAGGAAGGCCAAGAAGGCCCTGGATAAAAACGATACGCCGTTTACTTCCTCGATTACTTTAATTATCGCTTTAAATGAATCTTTGAAAATGATGCAGCAGGATGGTTTAGAAAACATATTTAAGCGTCATCGGGTTATGGCGGATGCCACGCGCGCTGCGCTAAAGGCGTTGGGCTTGGAGCTATTTGCCCCGACTGCCGCCTCGGATGGGGTTACGGCGGCCAAGGTGCCCGCGGGTATTGACGGCGAGAAATTAGTTAAAACCATGCGCGATACTTATGGAGTGACGATAGCCGGAGGCCAGGAAGAGCTTAAGGGAAAAGTTTTTCGAATTGCGCATATGGGGTATATTGCTGAACCCGATATTATTATGGGGTTGTCCTGTTTGGAAAAAGTGCTTACTCAAATGGGCTATAAATTTACTTTAGGCGCCGGGGTTAAAGCCGCCGAAGAGGTTTTTTTAAAATAGGAGACAGAAAAATGATTAAAGTTCTTGTTAGTGATGCATTAAGTCAGGAAGGTCTAAAAGTTTTTAATGATTCTAAGGAGCTTACGGTGGATGTTAAGACGGATTTAAAACCGGAGGCTTTAAAGGAAATTATTAAGGACTACGATGCGTTGGTTGTGCGCAGTGCGACTAAAGTCACTAAAGAGATAATTCAGGCGGCGACTAAGCTTAAGGTTATCGGACGGGCCGGTGTCGGCCTGGATAACGTAGATTTAGAAGCGGCCACCGCCAAAGGGATTATTGTTATGAATACCCCGGCGGGAAATACGATTTCTACCGCTGAGCATACCTTTAGTATGATTTTGACTTTATCCAGGAATATTGCTCAGGCTAATGCCTCAATGAAAAAGGGAGAGTGGAAGCGCTCCAAATTTATGGGGGTGGAACTATACAATAAGGTTCTGGGCATTGTGGGGTTTGGCCGGATTGGTTCGGAAGTTGCCAAGCGCGCATTGTCATTCGGAATGAAGGTTTTAGCGTATGATCCGTTCTTATCCGTTCAGGTGGCGGAAAGTATCGGGGTAGAGGTTGCGGAATTAAAAAAAGTGTTACAGGAGTCTGATTATATTACCGTGCATACTCCGTTAACCGATGAAACTAAACATATGATTTCGGATGAAGCTTTTGGTTTAATGAAAAAAAATGTGCGCATTGTTAACTGCGCCCGGGGTGGGATTATCGATGAGCTGGCTTTAGTCAGGGCGGTAAAAGCAGGCAAAGTAGCCGGGGCAGCCATGGATGTTTTTGAAACTGAACCGCTGGCGGCCGACAATGAACTTTTAAAACTGGATAATGTAATTACTACTCCGCATTTAGGCGCTTCTACCGAAGAAGCGCAGATTAATGTGGCTATTGAAGTTGCCGAGATTGTGCGTGATGCGCTCTTAGGCAAAGGGATCCGCAATGCTGCAAATTACCCTTGTTTAGATGCCGAGGTCTGCAATATTCTTAATCCGTATATTAATCTGGGGGAGAAATTGGGAATGTTTGCTGCCCAACTTGTGGAAGGCAGGTTCCTGGAGCTAGCCGTAAGTTATAGCGGCCAGATTACTAAATATAATTTAAGCCCGGTAACCATGGCTTTAGTTAAAGGTATGCTTACTCCGATATTAAAGGAGACCGTTAATTTTGTTAATGGCTTATCTTTGCTTAAAGAAAGAGGGATTAAACTGTTGGAGTCAAAATCCGGTCAGGAAGGCGAATTTGTAAATCTTATTCAGCTGGAGATTAAAACCGATAAAGAAACCAAGTCGATCCTGGGAACGCTTTCTGGTAATAAACAGCCCAGGATTGTTAAGATTGACGATTATTATTTGGATCTTTATCCGGTCGGTGAAATGATTTTTATCCGTAATCTTGATAAGCCGGGGATGATCGGAAACCTGGGCACCTTAATGGGAAAATCTGGCATCAATATCGCCGCCATGGCTTTGGGCCGCAATAAGCCCGGTGATAAAGCCATTAGCGTTTGGAGCGTAGATAATCAGGTTAGCCCACAGATCCAGGAAAAAATAAAACAATTAGAAAATATTCTTACCGTAAAAATAATTAGAACATGAAAAGCGCAAAGAAATTCCTATTGTTGGTTAGTTTTCTGGTTTTAACGGCCGGCAGCCTAGAGGCTAAAGAGCTGACCATTATTTATAGTGGCCAGACGCATGCTATGCTGTATCCTTGTAGCTGCCCTATCCGGCAGGATGGAGGTATTAGCCGCCGGGCTAGCTTGGTTAAAGAATTAAGAAAAGAATACCCGGGGCTTTTGCTGGTGGATTGCGGCAACTTTACCGCCGGCGGCCAGCTAGATGAATATATCCAAAATGTGCAATTAGATATGCAGCGTTCCCAGGTTAATTATAAAGCTTTAGAGCTTATGCAATATGATGCGGTGGCTATCGGTGCGGATGAATTTAATTTTGGTAAGGAATTTTTTCTTAAATATGCTAAAAAAACTCTTCCGGCGTATTTGAGCGCCAATTTAGATTCGGATAAAGTCCTTCCTTATCTAATTAAGGATTGTGACGGGATAAAAGTTGCCCTGATCGGGTTAACCGGTTCTAGCGCCAGCCAAAAGGCGGAAGGATTAAAGATTGGCGCGCCGAGTGCGCTGGGCCAGTTAGTCAGCCGCCTCAAGAATGAGGGTGCGCAAATTTTGATTCTCCTGAGCACTCAGGGAGAGAGTGAAGATTTAAAATTAATTTCTAAAATAAAAGGCATTGATATAATTTTTATCGGAGATAAGCCGCTAAAGAATGAGGCGCTGACCAAGGTGGATGCTACTTTTTTTCTGCGCCCAACCTGGCAGGGCCGTAAATTGGGTAAGCTAACTTTAAAAATAGAGGACGGTAAACTCTCCGATTGCCAGGCTGAAGAGTTGCCCTTATCAGATAAGTTTAGCGATGATTCAGGTATTGCGGCTATTTTACCGCGTTGTTACTCGGATGTTAATTGCAAGAACAAAGAACTAATGGGCACCTGCCAAAATCCGGGCAGCTTAAATTCTGCCTGCTCATTTGCTAAGCCGAATAAAGTAAATTTAACTTTGATTAGCGCTAAGGATTGCCATACCTGCAACACGGAACCGATTTTGCTGTGGTTGAAAAAGAAATTTCCCGGGTTATCCGTAAATAAATTAGAGTACACGGACCTAAAAGCTAAAACTATGATTAAGGATTTAGGGATTGCGACCTTGCCGGCTTTTATTTTTCAGAAGCAGGTTGAACAAGAGGATAATTTTGACAATCTTAAGGATGTTTTACAATTAACTAATAATGCTTATATATTAAAGCCGCAAGCCAGCGGCATTGCTTATTTTCTGAAGCAGAAAGTTGCGCCAGGCAATTTTGATTTATTCTTCAGTTTATTTGAAAAAGACCCTGCTTTACTGTTAACTACGCTAAAAGAGTTTAATCCTACCTTACATTTCTTGGCGACCGAGAAAGAGGAGGGTTTCGACGCTAAGAACGGCGTTGGCGAGGTAGAGGAATATTTACGTGCCGGGTGTGTGCAGAAATATTATCCTGAGAACTTCTGGGATTATTTAATTTGCCGGGCTAAAAATATCAGTAGTTCTTATTGGGAGGATTGCCTTGGCGGGGGAGCGGATGCCCTAAAGATCAAAAGTTGCGCCCGCGGGCCAGAGGGGATAAAATTGCTTAGAGAAAATACTAGTTTAAATAAAGAGCTGCAGATTTCTTCCGGCCCCAGCTATCTTTTGGATAATCGTGAAATCTTTTCCTCCCGCCAGGTGCCGGGCAAAGAGGAATTGAATAAAATAATCAAAAAATAAACCAAGGAAAGATCCTTTGCCCTGCGGTAAAGGGTCATTTGCTAACCAGTAATAGCGGGTAAAAGAGGTGAATATGGCGCAAGAACCAAAAATCTATCTTTTGGACGTAACGAATCGTGACGGAGTACAAACTTCGCGCATCTGCTTATCTAAGCTGCAGAAAACCATGATCAACTGGTATCTTGACCAGATGGGGATCTTCCAGTCGGAATTTGGTTTTCCGCTTACCCGGCATGAGACTAATTACTTGAATGCGAATCTGGAATTAGCTAAATTAGGGGGGTTTGCCAGGATCAGATTGAGCGGTTGGCTGCGGGCGACCAAGAATGATGTAAAAACCGCTTTTAAATTAGTGCCGTATTTAAAATATTTAAATCTTTCTATCTCTACCAGCGATCAGATGATCGTGCATAAATTTCAAGGCAAACTTGATCATGCGTCGGTAATTCGGGAGATGCAAGAGGCAGTGAGTGAGGCCAAAAAATTAGGGGCCCTGGGAGTCGGGGTGAATGCCGAGGACGCTTCGCGTACGAATTTAGAGTATTTGATTGAATTTGCCCTGAAGGCCAAAGAGGCCGGCGCCGACCGGATCCGTTATTGCGATACGCTAGGGTGTGATACTCCCTTTAGTATTTATGAAAGAATAAAATTACTGGTAGAAAAAGTCCACCTGCCGATTGAAGTGCACTGCCATAATGATTTAGGCTTAGTGGTGGCCAATTCCATTGCCGGGGCCCGGGCGGCCTCGGATGCCGGGCAAGATTCCTATATTAATACCTGTGTAAATGGCATGGGGGAGCGGGCAGGAAATGCGGATTTAGTCTCGGTAATTTTAGCCATTAAATACGGCCAGGGAATGAGCGGCTACCATTTAGATGAAAAAGTAGATTTAAAAATGGCCTGGAAAATTTGTAAATACGCTTCCTACGCTTTTGGCGTACCGATCCCGATTAATCAGCCTGGGGTGGGAGCTAATGCCTTTGCCCATGAATCCGGGATTCATGCCGACGGTGCGTTAAAGGATAGGCGTAATTATGAGCTTTATGATTTCGAGGAACTGGGCAGGGGCGAGCCGGAGATCATTGAAACCGGCAGAAAGATTACCGCCGGAGAATATTCCGGGATTAAAGGTTTTCGTAACGTTTATGAAAAACTAGAGGTGGCTTTTAAGGATGATGAGCAGGCTACGCGGATATTGGAGCTGGTCAGGTACGCTAATGTGCATAATCAGAAGCCGCTGGTTGACGATGAGTTAAATTTTATCGCTAAATATCCTGATATTGCGCATCAGATATTTACCATGACCCCGTAAGCAGCTTAAAGGAAATAGCAGGTAACCAAGAGGAAAGAATGAATATCGTTTTAGTCGGCATGCAATGGGGAGATGAAGGTAAGGGTAAAATAATTGATATTCTCTCCCAGAAAGTAGATTATATCGTGCGTTATCAGGGCGGCAATAACGCCGGCCACACGGTAGTGGTAGGTAAACAGCAATATATATTTCATCTCATTCCTTCGGGGATATTGCACCCGGGTAAGATTTGCTGTATTGGTAACGGGGTAGTTATTGATCCGGGCGTGCTTTTGAGCGAATTAAACGACCTGCGTAAGAACGGCGTTGATTTTAGCCGGCGCTTTAAGATCTCAACTTTGGCGCACTTAATTATGCCGTATCATAAAAACCTGGATCGCTTGCGCGAGATCAGAAGAAAAAATAAAATCGGCACTACCGGTAGGGGGATCGGGCCTTGCTATGCGGACAAGATCAACCGCTGCGGTATCCGGATGATCGATTTATTAAATCCGGATGTTTTTAGGGATAAACTTAAGGATAATCTTAAAGAAAAAAATGAAATTTTTAAAAAAGTTTATCAGCATTCAGGTTTTAGTTTCCAAAAGATTTACCGGGAGTATTTGGGCTATGGTAAATTATTTGCTCCCTATATTTGCAATACTGCAGTCTTATTAAACCAGGCCACTAGCGGAAAAAAAGATATTTTATTGGAAGGTGCGCAGGGGACATTTCTGGATATTGATTTCGGGACCTATCCTTTTGTCACTTCATCCTCGACGATTTCGGGGGGTTCTTGCATCGGCACCGGCATCCCGCCGAACAAAATTAATAAAGTTATCGGCGTATGCAAGGCTTATACTACGCGCGTCGGCGAAGGCCCTTTTCCTACGGAGTTTGCTCTTGATTTCGGTAACTTCATGCGCGATAAAGGAAATGAATTTGGCGCCACCACCGGCCGGCCGCGCCGGTGTGGTTGGTTTGACGGGGTGATCGCTAAAGAGTCGGTGATGCTTAATGGGATTTCGGAGTTGGCGATTATGAAGATGGATGTACTTGACGGATTAGACAAGCTGAAAATTTGCACTGCCTATAAATATAAAGGTAAAATCTTTAGAGAGTTTCCTGCGGATTTAGAGATATTGAGCAAGGCCAAGCCTGTTTATAAGCAGATGCCGGGTTGGCCTCATCAGCGCAATAAGCCAAGGTCTTTTAAACAGTTACATCCTAATGCCCAGGCCTACCTGTTAGAGCTGCAAAAGATGTTGGGGGTCAAAATAAAAATGGTTTCTATAGGCAGCGCCAGGACAGACACTATTTTTATCTAAGTGGTTGTGGATAAAACACTTGACTAATAAAACGGGTTATGTTATATTCAGTTTCAAGTAGGAAATAGGTCCAAAGGCTGTTTTTGGCCTTGCAGTAGTTAAAACCAAGGAGAGGGAAGATGATAAATAATTTTTTTAAATCCGTATTAGTTTTATTTATAACTTTTAGTTTAGCGGGTTGCACCTTTATTTTCCAGGCCGGCAAACGTTCTGACGCGCAAAAAATCCAAGAGCTAAGCGCTCAGCTGGATGAGCTTGCCCGGGCCAAAGGTTTGTTAGAGCAGAAGCTTGGGCAGGAGATAAATGATAAGCAGATTAAGCTTCAGATGATGGAAAAGGGGCTGGTGATTACCGTGGTCGGGGACCTTTTATTTGATTCCGGCAAGGCCAAGATTAGACCCGAGGCGTTTGGCTTGCTGACCAAAGTGTCGGCGGTATTAAAAGACAATATGGCGCGGTTTGATGTAGGTATAGAGGGCCACACCGATAATGTCCCGATTAAACAAAGCGGCTGGAAATCTAATTGGGAACTTTCTACAGCCCGGGCTTTAAGCGTTTTACATTATTTGGCTAATGAACAGGGGATATCTCCGGAGCGCCTGTCGGCGATTGGGTATGGTGAGTATCGTCCGGTAGCTTCCAATGAAACTAAAGATGGCCGCAAGCAAAATCGCCGGGTAGAGATAGTAATTTTACCTAACATTACTAAGGTTAAGGGTGGTTCTCCGGGGGCTTACGAATTAAAAAAACCTCAAGAGAACCTTAAATAAATTCGCGCAACGTTGAGCGGACAGAAATATAGATAAAAAATGAACGAGGCTTTAAAGAAGCACAAGGTTGTAATTTTAGCGATTATTTCGGCCGGATTATTTCTTACCACGCTGGGTTCTTGCCGTAGCGCATTCCGCCAGAAGGATGCGCGCGATAAAGAGTTGATTGCGCGTCTGGCTTTGGAAGAGCGAACGAGCAAATATTTACAGGAAAGATCAGCTTTAGAAGAAAAAGCTAAAGCTAAAGAGAATGAGGCGGCCGAACTGAAAGTAGTCCTGGAGACAACCCAGAAAGCCTTAGTTCAGAGCCAGTTGGTAAGCCAAAGTTTAAAAGAAGAGTTACAGAAAGTAACCAAGCTTAAAGAGAACTTGGAAGAGGACCTTAGGCAGGTCCTGGTAAATGGAAAGAAGCCTAAAAAATGAAATAAGGGGGAGCCAAGAACGGCGCGTGGATAGTTTTAGGATTCAGGGGAGAGAATCCCCTTTTTTATTGGAGCACCCCGCGCTGTAAAGAATTGCGCGGGTGTGCCCTTCTGGGCAAGGAGGATGGAAATGAAAATATTAAAAAAATCAAAAGAGGCGTTGATGCGAACTATTTCTAATGCCAAGTCTAAACTTAAGCTGGGGTTAAGAAATAAATCGTCAGAGGCCAAAGTTTCAGCTAAGCAGCCGGATAAAGAGGTTCCTTCTTTTTATGAAACCGCTATCGCTAATACAAAATTTTCTCATACCCAGGAAACCTATTTTGCGCCAGTCAGGCCGCAGGAGCTTCCTGCTTCCTATGACCAGGATAAAATTATTTTACAGGTTCGTGATCCACGTTGGTTGCATGCTTATTGGGAGCTGAGGGAGGCGACTACTCAGAGTTTAAAGAATAAATTTGGCGATGATTTTTATCGCGCCAAAAAAGTTCTAAGAATTTATGACGTTACTAATATTATATTTAACGGATCTAACGCTAACCGGTTTTTTGATATTCAGCTTAACGATTTTGCTAATAGCTGGTATGTGGATACCGCCGGGCCGGGCCGCACTTGGTGTGTGGATTTGGGATTAATGTTGCCCGACGGCAGGTTTGTCACTATTTTACGTTCCAACGTCGTGCAAACTCCGTTAGATGGCCCTTCCTGGGTTACGGATGAAGAGTGGATGATACCTGATGAGATGTTTGCCCGGCTTTATGGCATGGGGTTTGGTTTGGGTAAAAGCTCACCGGTGGGCGGTGCCTGGCAGGAACGCATTAAACAAGGTTTGTTTAGTTCAGGGTTATCCAGCAGTCCGGTGAAGAAAGAGATTAAAGAGAGAAATTTTTGGCTCAAAGTTGATTGTGAATTAATTGTTTACGGAGCAACCGAAGCCGATGCCAAAGTAACTGTGCAGGGCTTACCCATCAAATTAAGGCCGGATGGCACTTTTACCTTGCGTTATTATTTGCCCGATGGAAAACAGATAATTCCGGTGCGGGCAATCTCCGCTGATAAATTAGAAGAGCGTACTATTACTCCAATCGTAACTCGAGAAACCAAATAATACTTATGCCTAAAGGATACCTTTGCTTGGTCTTACACGGACATCTGCCTTTTGTGCGCCATCCGGAACATGAAAATTTCCTAGAAGAGGATTGGCTTTATGAGGCAATCACGGAAACTTATGTCCCCTTAATCTCTGTTTTTCAGGGCTTAGTCAATGATGGTATAGATTTTAGGATGACCATGACTTTAAGCCCTACGCTTATTTCCATGCTGGCAGACCCCTTGTTGCAGGAGCGTTATTTAAAGCACATCAACAGGCTTATTGAGTTGACCCAAAAAGAAATTGAGCGGACAAAATGGCAGCCGGATTTTAAAAATCTGGCTCAGATGTATTTTGAGAGATTTTCGCATGCCCGGGATACTTTCCGGCAATATAATTGTAATCTGGTGCTCGCCTTTAAGAAATTTCAGGATTTAGGCAAGCTGGAGATAATTACCTGCGGGGCTACGCATGGATTTTTTCCGCTGATGGATGTTTGTCGTCCTTCGGTGCGCGCTCAGGTAAAAGTGGCCGCGGATCATTATGAAAGCGTCTTTGGCCGAAGGCCGCGGGGTATTTGGCTGCCGGAATGTGGGTTTTGTCCCGGCCATGATGAGATACTTAAAGAAGCGGGGATCCGTTATTTTTTTACGGATTCGCATGGCCTATTGCATGGCACTCCGCGTCCTAAATACGGAGTGTTTGCTCCGGTTTATTGCAAGGGCAGCGGAGTAGCTGCCTTCGGCAGAGACCTGGAATCCTCAAAGCAGGTTTGGTCTTCGATCGAAGGCTATCCGGGTGATTATAATTATCGAGAATTTTACCGGGATATAGGTTTTGATCTGGAGTTTGATTATATCAAGCCTTATATTCATCCGGATGGAGTGCGTATTAATACGGGAATAAAATATTACCGGATTACCGGTACCAGCAACCACAAGGAACCTTACGTTGCGCAGTGGGCTAAGGAGCGGGCAGCCGAGCATGCGGGTAATTTTATGTTTAACCGTCAAAAACAGATAAGTTATCTCAATGAGCTGATGGGTAAAGCTCCGATTCTTGTTTCGCCTTATGACGCTGAGCTTTTTGGGCATTGGTGGTATGAAGGTCCGACGTGGCTGGATTTCTTATTCCGTAAAATTGCTTGCGACCAAAATGAATTTAGCTTGATCACTCCTTCGGAATATTTGGATCAGAATCCGCGTAATCAGGTAGTCACTCCTTCTTTTTCCAGCTGGGGCTATAAAGGGTATTCGGAAATGTGGCTACAAGGAAGTAATGATTGGATTTATCGCCACCTGCATGTCGCTTCAGAGCGGATGAGCCAGCTGGCCAGGAATAATCCTGGCGCCCAGGGGTTACGGCGCCGGGCGCTGAATCAGGCTTTACGTGAGTTGCTCCTGGCCCAGAGCTCGGACTGGGGATTTATTTTAGGCACCGGTACACATACCAGCTATGCTATCTCCCGCACTAAAGAGCATCTTTTAAGATTTAACCGGATCTATGAAGATGTTAACTCTGGCAATATTGATGGAAATTGGCTTGCCGATATTGAATATAAAGATAATCTCTTTCCGGATATAGATTACCAGGTCCATCAGTAGTATGCTCGATAATTCTAAAATTCCCAAGCACGTAGCTTTTATTATGGATGGTAACGGCCGCTGGGCTAAAGAAAGGGGCTTAAACCGTGCCGCCGGACACCGCCAGGGTGTTAAGCGGGTTAGGGAGATTATCCGGGGCGCCAGCGATCTAGGTATTGAGATCGTAACTTTTTTTGCTTTTTCCACGGAGAACTGGAGCAGACCAAAAAGCGAAGTAGATATTTTGATGCGCTACTTGGATACCTTTTTAGGCCGAGAGATTAAAATATTGCATAAGAATAATATGCGTTTTACGGTGATTGGGCAGGAGGACCCAGTTCCTAAATATCTTCAGATTAAGATTAAACAAGCTCAGGAAAAGACCAAGGCCAATACCGGATTAAGGGTGGTTTTAGCTTTAAATTATGGGGGCAGGCAGGAAATTGTAGACGCGGCTAAAAAATTTGCTCAGGATGTATTGGATAAAAAGGTAGACCTAGAAAGTTTAGATGCGCAGAAATTTGGCCGGTATTTTTATATTGCGGATATTGCCGATCCGGATTTATTAATTCGTACCAGCAACCAGATGCGGGTTAGTAATTTTTTGCTTTGGCAGCTATCCTATTCTGAGTTCTACTTTTCGCCCAAATGTTGGCCGGATTTTGGGATAGAGCAACTTAAACTGGCAATTAAAGAATATCAAAAAAGGAACCGGAGATTTGGGGGATTAGATGTTAACCAAGAGAATAATTAGCTTTGTCGTGCTGGTTAGTTTTATTGTTACGGTGATTCTTTTTAATTGGCTATGCAGTTTGGCAATTATCTTATTTATTGTGGGGGGGCTGTATGAGTATTTTACGATGCTTGAGAAAAAAGGGATCAGTATTTACAAATATTTTGGCATCGCTATGGGAACGGTTATTCCTTTATCAATTATGTTTAGATTTGAGCCGACTAAAAGTTGGGAGTTGCTTTTTATTGTTTTGGCTTTATTTTCTCTTATTCTTATGCAATTTAAGCGCCGGGATAGCTCCGGAGTGATTGTGGATATCTCCACTACGCTTTTTGGTATACTTTATGTTTCCTGGTTTTTTAGTTTCCTGATTAAAATACGTTACTTGCCCGGTGGGCTGGGTTTTCTGACCGCCTTATTATTAATTACTAAGCTGGGTGATATTGGGGCATATTTAGTGGGAAGTAGATGGGGTAAGAAGCTTTTAATTCCGCGCATTAGTCCGAAGAAAACTGTTGTCGGGTCGCTGGGAGGTTTGCTTTTTAGCGTCCTGGGAGGATTAGCTTGTAAGCCGTTTCTGCCTTTTGAGTATGGACAGTTGCTGATTATTTCGGTCAGTTTAGGGGTGCTCGGGCAATTGGGTGATCTTTCGGAATCTTTGCTTAAACGCGACTGCCAAGTTAAGGATTCCGGAAATATTTTTCCGGGCATGGGCGGGGTATTAGATGAAATCGACAGTTTGTTATTTACCGCTCCGGTATTCTATTTTATCTTAGCGCGATTATAAAATGAAGAATATTGCGGTTTTAGGCTCTAGCGGATCCATCGGCCAGAGCACGCTAGAGGTAGTCAGAAGCCTGCCTCGGGAATTTAAGATTGTAGCTTTAAGCGTTAATTCGGATATTGTTAAATTAAAACAGCAGATCGATGAATTTGCGCCCAAGCTGGTTTGTGTCAGAGATCTGCGCTTAGCTGCCAAGCTAAAAGCTACCCTGAGATCTTCGACGAAAGTTTTGGCCGGCCCGGAAGGCCTGGATGAACTGGTTAAAGATAAAGCTATCCAGCAGGTAATGGTTGCGATTACCGGTTCAGCTGCCCTGGCGCCTTTAATTAGCGCGATTAAGGGCGGTAAAGAGATTGCTTTAGCCAATAAAGAAGCTTTGGTGATAGCCGGAGCCATGGTCATGCGCTTGGCCAGGAAACACCAGGTTTTGATTAGGCCGGTGGATAGCGAGCAGTCTGCTATCTGGCAGAGCTTAGGTGGTTTGGGTGCGGTTAATGTTAAGCGGGTATACCTGACTGCTTCCGGTGGCCCGTTCTGGAACCTGCCGCGCAATAAATTTAAGCAGGTGACGCTAGAAAAAGTATTGCAGCATCCCCGCTGGAAGATGGGCAAGAAGATTACGGTAGATTCGGCGACTTTAATGAACAAGGGGCTGGAATTGCTGGAGGCGATGTTTTTATTTGATTTAGGAGTGGAGAAAATAAAAATATTGATTCATCCGGAAGCCCTGATCCATTCGATGGTGGAGTTTAATGACGGGGTGATTATGGCGCAGCTCTCGGTCACCGATATGCGCATACCTATCCAGTATGCTTTATCTTATCCTAAGCGTTTGAGAAGTTCCTTGGCCGGAATAGATTTCTATGGTTTAAGTAAGCTGCATTTTGCCAAACCGGATCCGAGGAAGTTTCCTTGCCTGGCGCTGGCTTACCAGGCGGCCCAAGAGTTAGGGACAATGCCGGCGGTTTTGAATGCGGCTAATGAAGTAAGCGTGGATAGATTTCTAGCTAAAAAGATTAGTTTTTTAACTATACCAAAAATAGTGGAAAAGGTGATGCAGCGACACACCAAGATTGCCAGCCCGAATTTGAATGAGATTATGTGCGCTGATGCTTGGGCCAGGCAAGAGGCTTTGGCTCTGGCGGCTTGCGCGCGGCGTGCCTTACTTTAAAAAATGATAGCCATACTTATTTTTATCTTAATTTTAAGCTTGTTAATCATTGTGCATGAGTTCGGGCATTTTATTGCCGCCCGCAAAAATGGCGTGCGCGTTGAGCAGTTTTCTTTAGGGTTCGGGCCGCTTATTTTTAAAATTAAAAAAGGCGATACCGAATATAAACTGAATTTAATCCCTTTAGGCGGATATGTAAAAATGGCCGGAGATAGCCAATCAGAATGCCGGGGGGCTAAAGATGAATATTTTGCTAAAGCTCCGGGAAGGCGCTTCCAGATTATTTTCTGCGGGCCACTTTTAAATTATTTTTTGGGGTTTTTATTTTTTTGGTTTATTTTTTTTATCGGCTATCCTAGCCTGACCTCTAAAGTCGGTGGATTAATTGATGGCTATGGCGCAAAAGTTGCCGGCTTGCAGGTGGGTGATAATATTGTGGCGGTAGATGGCGCCAAAGTTGGTTTCTGGGAGGAGCTCCAGCAAGCGATCCGGGAAAGAAAAACCAGTTCTAGTGTCCGGCTTAAAGTTTTACGTGATCATCAGGTGTTGGAATTTAATGTCCCCATTAAGGATAAAGCCCTGGATGATCAGCTGGGCCAAAAGCGTGTTTTAGGAATTATCGGTATTTCTCCTTTGGATGAAATAATTGAAGTTAAGCACGGTTTTTTTGACTCCGCTTATCTTGGCTTTAAAAAAACCATTGATTTAACGGTGATGACTTATATCGGCTTAGCCAGATTAGTCAGCGGGAAGATGTCGATGCGCGATTCGATGACCGGCCCCCTGGGAATATTTTTTATTACCTCTAAAGCGGCAAAATTAGGTTTGGTTGCTCTGATGCATCTGGTCGCCGTATTAAGCGTCAGCCTGGCTATTTTTAACCTTTTACCGTTGCCTATTCTGGATGGCGGCCATTTATTTTTGTTAGGTTTGGAAAAAATAAGGAAAAAAGCTTTAGGGGCTAAAACAGAAGAGATCATTAATAATGTAGGCCTTTCTCTGATGATTACTTTGGCCTTATTTGTTACTTATAATGACATTTTGAGGCTTTACGGAGACAAACTTAGTAAACTGGTGGCCAAATAATATGGAAATTAAGAGAAGAGATTGCCAGGTAGTTAAAATTGGCGCTTGTTTAATCGGCGGCAGAAACCCTGTGGCTATCCAATCCATGACTAAGACTAAAACCTCGGATATTGAGCATACCGCCAAACAGATTAATCAATTGGAGGCGCAGGGAGCTCAGATTGTGCGCTTGGCGGTTAAGGACTTAGCCGATGCGCAGGCTTTTAGGAAAATTAAGGCGAAAACCAGGTTGCCGCTGGTAGCGGATATTCACTTTTCATATCGGCTGGCGATTGCCGCGATTGAAAATGGCGCAGATAAAATCAGGCTGAATCCCGGAAACCTGGATAAACCGCAACAGATAAAAGCGGTTATCGCTGCGTTAAAAGCGGCAAAGATTCCTTTGCGCATCGGGTTAAATAGCGGTTCGGTAAGGGATATCGGCGCCAGAAAATCTTCGATGACCGATAAATTGGTAGCCTCCTGCATGAATTATGTTAAAATAATTGAAAGGTTAAAGTTTACTAACCTGGTGATTTCGCTGAAAGCCAACAATGTTCTGGATACGGTGGAGGCTTACCGTAAGATGGCTAAGCTTTGTGGCTATCCTTTGCATTTGGGTTTGACCGCCACCGGCTCTGCCTATAATGGCATTATCAAATCTAGTATCGCTTTAGGATCTTTACTACTAGAGGGTATTGGTGATACAATAAGGGTGTCACTTACGGATAATCCGGCAGAAGAGGTAAGATCAGCCAAAAGTATTTTAGAGGCCTTAGGTTTACGCCGCGCGGGGGTTCAGATAATTAGTTGCCCGACTTGCGGCCGCTGTGAAATAGATTTGATCAGCATAGTCAAAAGCCTGGAAGCTAAGTTAGCCGTTGGGGCCTATCAGCAATCCGCTGATCCTTTAAAAGTAGCGGTGATGGGTTGTGTGGTTAACGGGCCGCAAGAAGCCAAAGAAGCCGATTTAGGGGTGGCTTTTGGTAAAGAGGCAGGAGTTTTATTTTCGCAGGGCAAGATGGTTAAAAAAATATTGGCTAAAGATTGCGTGCAAACTTTAATCAAAGAGATTAAATTAAGGAGAGGACATGGCTCAGCCGACATTAAAAGGTAGGGTTCGGGAAGATTTTTTGGCTAAATACAGCAGCGTTTTATTTAAAAGCGCCGGTAACAAGGCCGAAGTTGCCGGGGTAGTCAGGAATATTCTGGAAGGGATTTTAAGCCAGCCGCGTAATCCGCTTAAAGAGTTGGAAAGGGAGAGTATTATTAATGAGTTGGTTGATGAATTCGCCGGGCTTGGCCCCATCGAGCATTTAATGATGGATCCGGATGTTACGGAAATTATGATTAATGGTACGCATAATGTCTATGTAGAAAAGTATGGTAAAAAAGTGCTCACCGGTATGAAGTTTGATAGCGATCAGCAGCTGATGTATGTTATTCAAAAGATTTTGTCACCGACCAGGAGAAGGGTTGATGAATCGGTTCCCTATACGGATATCTGCCTGCCGGATGGTTCGCGAGTAAATATTATTATTCCTCCTTTGGCTTTAGATGGCCCGACCATCACTATTCGCAAGTTTCTTAAAAAAATTATCAATGCCGAAGATCTGATTAGCTTAGATACGCTGGATAGAAGAATGGCGGATTTTTTAATTGCCTGTATTAAGGGTAAGGCGAATATGATATTTGCGGGTGCTACCGGCAGCGGAAAAACTACTACCGTTGGCGTGCTCTCCAGTTATATTGGCAATGATGAACGCACCATCACGATCGAGGATACGGCGGAGTTGCATCTATCTCAGGACCACGTAGTCAGATTGGAGACCAAGCCTCCGAATATTGAAGGCAAGGGGGAGATTACCATTCGGGACCTTTTTCGTAATACTTTGCGTATGCGTCCTCAGCGGATTATCTTAGGGGAAATTAGAAGCGCCGAAGCCTTAGATATGCTTCAGGCAATGTGCTCAGGCCATAGCGGAGCACTTTCCGTTATTCACGCGGATACCCCGCGGGATGTTCTGCATCGGTTAGAGACGATGATTTTGATGTCCGGAATTCCGATAAGTTTAGAGGCGATACATCGGCAGATTGTTTCAGCATTACATTTAATTATTCAGCAGGATCAGCTTGTTGACGGTGGCCGTAAGATTACCCGAATTAGCCAGGTTAATGGCCTAAAAGACGGCTGGACGAATCTGGAAGATATTTTTTATTATGACATTGAAAATGTAGATAGAGATGGAAAGGTGCATGGCCGTTTTAAAGCTACGGGGGTGGTGCCGGTATTTTATCCGATTTTCGACAAAAGAGGGGTAGTTTTATCGAAAGAAATTTTTAATAAGGATTAATATGTTTTGGAGTAAAGTGTTTATTCCCACATTAAAAGAAACACCCAAGGATGCCGAATCCTTAAGCCATCAATTGCTGTTGCGTGCCGGGTTTGTGCGCATGCTGATGGCGGGAGCTTATACTTATCTGCCGATGGGCCTGAGGGTTTTAGAAAAAATCCAGGGGATAGTTCGTCAGGAGATGAATGCCTGTGGCGCCAGCGAACTGCTTCTGCCGGCTTTGCAGCCTCTTGAGCTTTGGCAGAGAACCGGACGGGATAAAGACTTAGGCGAGGTGATGTTTAAGTTTAAGGATCGGCGGGGCAGAGATTTATCTCTTGGCCCGACGCATGAAGAAGTAATTACGGATTTGATTAAGAATAATCTTTCCAGCTACCGGCAGCTGCCGCTGGTTTTATACCAGATTCAAACTAAATTTCGCGATGAGCTTCGGCCGCGTTTTGGTTTAATCCGGTGTTGTGAATTTATTATGAAAGATGCCTATAGCTTTGATCAGGATGAAGCCGGTCTGGATAAAAACTATCAATTAATGTATGCAGCGTATAAGAGGATATTTTCCCGCTGTGGATTAGAAACTTTGATTACCGAGGCGGATAGCGGCGTGATGGGTGGTAAAGTTTCGCATGAATTTATGGCTCCTGCCCCGCAGGGGGAGGATATAGTTTTGCGTTGCCCTAAATGCAAATTGTCCAGGGCTTTTAAAGAAGAAGCCGGCGTTTGTCCTGAATGTAATGTGCCGTTGGATAAGATTAACACTATTGAAGTTGGACACATTTTTAAGTTAGGTACAAAATACAGCCAGGCCATGCAGGCTAATTTTCCCGATAGTTTGGGGCAGCTTAAACCTTTGATTATGGGTTGTTATGGAATCGGTGTATCGCGCCTGATTTCTGCAATTATCGAACAGAATAATGACTCCGATGGAATTATCTGGCCCCAGGAGGTTGCTCCTTTTGGAATTATTGTATTGCCCTTAGATGTTACTAACCAAGAGGTTATGCAGGCGGCTAAAAGTTTATATCAAGAGCTTAAAGACAATGGCTTGGATGTGCTTTTGGATGACCGCGATGAGCGGGCGGGAGTTAAATTCAAGGATGCGGATTTGATCGGCGTACCCGTAAGCATCATCATTGGTAAAAAGAGTATTGAAGAAAAAAAGATAGAATTAAGGTTACGCAAAGACAAGAGCACGCAATTCGTGCCTGAGGGTGAAGTGCTTAAGCACATCCTGAAATTGACACTTTAGTTTAAGGGACATAACAAAAGGAAACGCGGATATGGATAGCCATCTGCAGGCCATAAGAGATGAGGTATTAGAGAAACTCAACGCAAAAGACGGAGAATTTAAAATTAATTTTGCACAAGATGACCGCTTGGATTTTAAGCATGCAGTAGAAGTTGTTTTTAGGGCAGTTTTAAGAAAAAATAGGATCAGCCTTAAGCATCCTGAAGAGGAGGAAGTTCTAACTGAAATAATATCACACTTTATCGGTTTTGGTTCGATTGAAAGCTTACTTAAAGATTCAGAGGTTACCGAGATTATGATTAATGGTCCGCATCAGATCTATGTTGAACGTAAGGGTAATATAGAGTTAACCGATCTTACTTTTACTAGCGAAGAGCAATTACTGCAGCTTGTTGACCGGATTATTGCACCTTTAGGAAGAAGGCTTTCTGAGCTTGAGCCTTTTGTAGACGCCAGGCTTAAGGATGGTTCGCGGGTGAATATTGTCAGGAGCCCGGTTTCCCGGATTGGCCCGATAATAACGATCAGGAAATTTTCTTATCGTGTTTTACGCATGGAAGACTTGAGTAATTTAGGAACTCTTAATTCTGCGGTTGTCGAGTTTTTGAAGGCATGCGTAGTTTCCAGGTTAAACATATTAATTTCAGGAGGCGCCGGGACCGGTAAAACGACCTTATTAAATGCCCTGGTTGATTTTATCCCGGAGAATGAAAGGTTGATTACGATTGAAGATACCCGAGAATTGATCATTTCCAGAAAACATACTGTACCGATGGAAACTCGGCCTTTTAACGTTGAAGGTAAAGGCCAAATTAGCATTAGGGATTTGTTTAGGAACGCCTTGCATATGCGGCCGGATAGGGTAATTGCCGGTGAGGTCAGAGGAGGGGAAGTTTTGGATATGATTCAGGCGATGAGCACTGGCCATGAAGGTTCGATGACTACTTTGCATGCCAGTTCACCTTTGGAGGCTTTAGACCGTTTAGAGATTCTGGCTTTAATGGGGAGTAATAATATGTCTAGCGAGGTGGCTAAAAGACAGATTATTGGGGCAGTAGATATGGTCATTCATTTAACCCGGTTTCCGGACGGCAGAAGAAGGGTTACTCAAATAAGTGAGGTGGTAAAATCGAAAGAGTATACGGTACAGGATATTTTCGTTTTTGATGAGGACGCCGATATCCTTAAATCCGCGTACCAAAAACCATCTTTTTATAATAAATTAAACAGGTGCGCTAACTATACGAGCAAAGATTTCTAGAAAAAGGACTAAGGGTTTGATTAAAGAAACCTTTACTCAAGAGTTAATGGATTTGTTCCGAATCTGTATTACTGCTAAAGGCCTGGAGTTTATCGATTTGATCTATCGGCCTGAAGGTAAGCGTTTGATTTTAACTGTTCTGGCGGATAAGCCGCTTGGCGGCATAACTCTGCAGGAGTGCGCCGGGCTAAGTCGGCAACTTAAAAACCTGCTGGAAGAGAAAAATATAATTGACGGCGATTATATTTTGGAAGTTTCTTCACCGGGGTTGGATCGGCCGCTTAAACGGCCAAAAGATTTCTTACGCTGTTTAAATAAAGAAGCGGTATTTTTTCTTAATGATTTAGTAGGCGGCAAATGCCAGTGGCAGGGGGAAATTAACCGGGTGGATGGATCGGTCGTATTTATCCGCACTGGAGAGCAAACTTTGGAGATTCCATTAATAAAAATAAACAAGGCACAATTAGTAATATAAAGGGAGAGTAAAAAAATGAGTCAGGAACTTTTAGCGATTATTGAACAGATTGAAAGAGAAAAAGGAATTAAAAAAGAAATTATGCTGGAGGCCGTAGAAAGCGCCATGCTTAGTGCCGCTAAAAGGGTAATTGATTTAAAGCCGGATGAGGAATTTAAGGTGCAGATTGACCGGGTGACCGGAGAGATCCGCGCTTTTCGTAATAATGAGCCAGTGCTCAATATCGATTTTGGGCGGATTGCCGCCTCTACTGCGCGCCAGGTAATTATTCAGAAAATGCGCGAGGCGGAGAAGGATGTGGTTTTTGCAGAATTTCAGGGCCGGGTAGGAGAAATTGTCAGCGGTACGGTTTACCGTTTTGAAAAAGGCAATGTGATTGTGGATCTTTTGGGTAAGGCCGAAGGCGTTTTGCTTAAGCGTGAACAGTCGCCTAAAGAAGAATTCAAGCAGGGGCAGCGCATCCGCGCTTATGTGGTAGAGGTGAAAAAAGATACTAAGGGCCCGCAGATTATTTTGTCGCGCGCTCACCCGAATTTAGTTAAGGAATTGTTTGAATTAGAGGTTCCGGAGATTTATGAGGGGATCGTGGAGATTCGGGGTATCTCGCGTCAAGCCGGTGAACGGACTAAAATTTCGGTTTACTCCAAGAATGACAAGGTGGACGCGGTGGGTGCCTGCGTAGGCATGCGCGGCAACCGGGTGAGAAATATTGTTAACGAGTTACAGGGTGAAAAAATTGATATTGTGCGTTTTAATGACGATGTGCGTGAATATATTAAGGCTGCGCTTTCACCGGCTAAGGTTTCCGAAATTAAATTAGACCGGGATAAAATGAAGGCTGGGGTGATTGTTGATGATGATCAGCTGTCTTTGAGCATCGGTAAACACGGCCAGAATGTGCGTTTAGCTGCTCGGCTGGTGGGCTGGGAGCTGGATATTCGCACTAAGAGCATGATTGCTGCTGAGGCGCTCGGCGGTAAAGCAGAGGTAACGGCTGTTGCTACAGAATCAGTCACCAGCCAGCTTGAGCCGGCTAAGGTTAAGAAGGTTAAGAAAGAAGCTAAAAAGGTAACCAAAAAAGTATCCAAAATATCATCCAAAACAGAAGCCAAAAAAGAGGTTGAAAAAGAGGTGAAAACAGAAGCCAAGCAAGAGGTTTCTTTAGGAGAGCTTTTAGGGGTAGGCGCCAAGATTGCCGAGAGCTTAAAAGAATCCGGAGTCCAAAGCCTAGAGGATATAATTAAGCTTCAGGTGCCGGGGCTGATTAAAATCAAAGGCATCGGAGAAAAGAAAGCTCAAAAGATAATTGCAGAGGCTAAGAAGCTAGTTTAGTTTTTTAATATCAAGGCCCTTCCCAGGGCTGGGCCAAGAAGAAAAGAGAAAACATGCCAAAACTAAAAAAAGAAAAAACAGCGATAAGAAAATCGCCAGTCAAATCTAAAGTTAAAGTAGAACTAAAATCTAAGAAGTTGACTGTAAAAGCGCCAGAGGCGGCCAAGGCTAAACCGCTTAAGCCTAAATTAGCAGTAAAAAAGGCTAGCCAAAGCCATAAGCTAGAGAGCAGTGGTTTGTCTTCCACTAGGCAAAGCCAATTTCAAAGCCATAAGCCGGTATTTAAATCTATGCTTAAATCGGTAACCAAACAGCAGATAAAAATTGTGCCGAAAGTCGCGGTTAAGGCTGAGGTTAAGGTGGAGCCCAAGTTTGTAATTAAGCCTGAAATTAAACCTGAAATAAAGCTTGAGGTTAAGCCTGCACATAAGCCTGAGGTTAAGCCTGCACATAAGCTTGAGGTTAAAGCTGTACATAAACCTGAGGTTAAAGCTAAAGTTGAGGTTAAGGCACCAGTAGCTCCTAAAATAAAATCGGAAGCTATCCCGGAAATTTTAGCGAAAGCCAGTCCAGCTGCGGTTCTTCCCCCTGAAGTTAAGGTTAAAGCCCCGGAAAAAGAAATTGAGCTGGAGCTGCCTATTACCGTTAAAGATTTAGCTATAAAATTGCAGGAGAAGTCTTCCATTCTGATTAAACATCTCATGGGCATGGGGGTGATGATAGGGATTAACCAGCTTTTGGATGAGACCACTTTAAGTAAGTTATGTTTGAAATATAATTTTGGAATTAAGCAAGCGCCTAACGCCGAAGAACTGGCTTTGCAGGCGCATAAGAGAGTTGATGAGCCGCAAGAGCAAAAGAGCCGCTCGCCGATCGTTACTTTTATGGGGCATGTTGATCATGGTAAGACCTCTCTTTTGGACGCGATACGTAAAACTAAAGTTACCGAGGCAGAGCACGGAGGGATTACTCAACATATTGGCGCTTACCGGGTCAGCCTTGCGCAGGGGGAGATTACCTTTTTAGATACCCCCGGCCATGAAGCGTTTACCGCGATGCGTGCTCGCGGCGCGCGGATTACCGATATTGTGGTGTTAGTGGTGGCCGCGGATGATGGAATTATGCCGCAAACTCAAGAAGCAATTGATCATGCGCGGGCTGCCGGAGTATCGATCATTGTGGCAATTAATAAAATAGATAAAGCCCAGGCTAATCTGGACACTGTAAAAAAACAGCTAGCCACGGCCGGATTAACTCCTGAAGATTGGGGTGGTAAAACGATTACGGTGGCGGTTTCGGCTAAGACTGGCGTAGGAATAGATAGCTTGCTGGAGATGATTTTGTTGCAAGCCGAAATTATGGAGTTAAAGGCCAATCCTGATCGCCTGGCTTATGGGGTAGTGTTGGAAGCCCGGATGGCTAAAGGCCGGGGGCCGGTAGCTACGCTCCTGGTACAGAATGGCACATTGCATCTTAATCAAAATATAATCGTTGGTAATCTGTACGGCAAGGTCCGGGCAATGCTCGACGATCGGGGCCAGGGAGTAACGACGGTTGGCCCGGCAACTCCGGTAGAAATTTTGGGGATCAGCGGAATTCCGCAAGTGGGGGAGCAGTTTTTTGTGATTGAAGATGAAAAGCAGGCCCAAAGCTTGATTGCGGCCCGTATGGAAAAAGAAAAGCTTCAACAGGTTAAAGAAGTTAAACGGGTTAACCTGGAAGAGCTGCACGCCCAGATTGCTGCCGGCAAAATTAAAGAATTAAAATTAATTATTAAAGCGGATGTCCAGGGGTCGCTGGAGGCAATTAAAGACACCCTGGATAAGCTCAATGTTTCTGAGATAAATATTAATATTATACATATGGGGGCAGGAAACATTAATACTTCCGATGTAATTTTAGCGGTAGCTTCCGATGCGCTACTTTTAGGATTTAATGTTTCCGCTGATGAGCCGGCTAAGGAGCTGGTCTCTAAAGAAGGAATTGAAGTTAAAACGTATAGTATTATTTATGAGTTAGCCAATGATATTAAAGCTGCGGTTGAGGGGATGCTGGATCCAAAATTAAAGAAAGTGTTTTTAGGCCGGGCTGAGGTGAGGAAGATGTTTAAGCTTTCCCATTCCGGTATTATTGCCGGATGTTTTGTAACCAAGGGTAAAATCAACCGTAGTTGCATGATTACGCTGATGCGCAATGGTGAGGTAGCTTTCGAAGGCAAGATTTCCAGTCTCAAACGTTTTAAGGATGATGTGCGCGAGGTTGGCGAGGGGTTTGAATGCGGTATTGCGGTGGGTGGGTTTGACCAATTAGTTGAAGGGGATATTATTGAAGCTTATGATATAGAGAAAATTGCCCGTAAACTATGAAAAAAAGAATATTAAGCGGAATGCGTCCTACCGGTAAATTGCACCTGGGCCATCTGGTGGGAGCTTTAGCCAATTGGACCAAGCTGCAGGATGAGTACGATTGTTTTTTTATGGTTGCGGATTGGCATGCGCTGATGTCGGAGTATGAAAACCCGGCTGATCTTGAAGCTAATCTGTTGGACAATGTTCTAGATTGGCTTTCCTGCGGAATTGATCCTGAAAGATCCACTATTTTTATTCAGTCGCAGGTGCCTGAGCACCTGGAGCTGTATTTTATCCTTTCTTTAATTACACCCTTAGGGTTGCTTGAGCGCTGCCCCACTTATAAAGAACAGTTGCGTCAAGTGGTTAACCGTGATTTAAGTACTTATGCTTTTTTAGGGTACCCGGTTTTACAAGCGGCGGATATTTTACTTTATAAGGCCGATTGTGTGCCGGTAGGCGAAGATCAACTGCCGCATTTAGAATTGTGTCGTCAGATTGTACGCAAATTTAATCATCTTTACAAAACAACTTGTTTTGCGCAACCGCAAGCCTTGCTTACCCAGACGACCCGTCTTTTAGGCCTGGATGGCCGTAAGATGAGTAAGAGTTATAACAATTATATTGCTCTCTCTGATGCGCCGGAGGTTATCCGTAAAAAGGTGCAAGGGATGTTTACCGACCCCCAGCGCATTCGGGTTGCGGACGGCGGGCATCCGGATAAATGCAGCGTTTTTTCTTATTATGCGGCTTTCGCCCCGGCGCTTAAGAGCCCGGCTCATGAGCGTTGCCTAAAAGCTACGATTAGTTGCACGGAGTGCAAAAAAGAGTTGGCAGCTTTACTGATCAATTTATTGGCGCCGGTTCAGGAAAAAAGGCAGTTCTTGCAAAAAGACAAAAAGCAGATTCAGGAGATCTTATCCGTTGGCCGGGCCAAGGCATCTTTGCTGGCCAAGAAAACTATCGGGCAAGTTAGAGGATTGCTTAAAATATGAATTATAAAATTCGCCTAGATATGTTTGAAGGTCCGTTAGATCTGCTATTATATCTAGTAAAAAAAGACCACCTTAATATTTACGATATTCCGATTGCTAAGGTCACTCAACAATACTTGGAGTATATTAATTTGATGCAACTTTTGGATTTAAATATTGTCGGAGAATTTTTGGTTATGGCGGCAACGCTGATGCAGATAAAATCCAAGATGCTGCTTCCGGCAGAAGAGTTGGCGGCTCAAGAAGCTGAGGAAGACCCGCGCGCCGAGCTGGTAAAAAGGCTGCTGGAATATGAAAAGTTTAAACAAATCGCCGAAAATTTAAAGCAAAGGGAAATCAGCCAGCAGGAAGTTTTTAAACGCCCCAAAACCCCGGATCCGGCTAGTTCTGATGTCTCGGATAAGCCAGAGGATAAATATTTCGAAGCCAGTATTTTTGATTTAATTAGTGCTTTTTCTCAGGCCTTAAAAGATGTTCCTCGAGAAGTTTTTTATGAGGTAATTAAAGACCAATATACGGTTGAGCAAAAAGTCCATGACATCCTGCACTTGCTTTTGGTGCACACAGAAATTAAACTGGCTGATTTGTTCGTTAAGACCAAGAGTAAAATGGAAATCATCGTGATCTTTTTGGCCATTCTGGAGCTGGCAAAAATGAAAGAAATTATTGCCCGTCAAGACGTAGAATTTGAAGACATAATTATATCCCGAAACAAAGAAAATATTATTCCTTATGAGCGAAGAGACCAGACACACACTACTGAAGGCTGATTCCATTATTGCTGACCTTAAGGAATCCGAAGAGGATGTAGTTTTAAATATATCCTTAAGGCCCAAGAAGTTTGGGGAGTTCGTCGGCCATCAGGAGGTGGTGGATAATTTAAAAATTGCTATTCAGGCCGCCAGCCAGAGAAAAGAGCCTTTAGAGCATGTGCTTTTAAGCGGGCCTCCGGGCCTGGGTAAAACATCCCTGTCGCATATCATCGCCCACGAAATGGGCGCTAAAATCACCGCCACTAGCGGCCCGGCGATTGAGCGGGCCGGAGATTTGATCGGTATCTTGACTAATTTGGAAAACGGGGACATCCTTTTTATCGATGAGATACACCGGATGTCTAAAGTGGTGGAAGAATTTTTATATCCGGCCATGGAAAGTTTTCAGATCGACTTTGTGATTGATAAAGGGCCTTACGCTAAAACCATTAAGTTTAACCTTAAGCCTTTTACTTTGATCGGGGCTACTACGCGCAGCGGGCTTTTAGCCGCTCCGCTGCGGGGAAGGTTTGGTATATTTTATAGTTTGGATTTTTATAAAATAGAAGACCTAGCTAAAATTATAAAAAATTCCAGCCAGTTATTATCGGTAAAAATTGATGAGGCGGCAACTTTAGAGATTGCTAAACGCTCCCGGGGAACTCCGCGCATCGCCAACCGGCTCTTGCGCCGGGTGAGGGACTACGCCCAGGTTTTAAAAATCGACAAGGTTGACCAGGCTGCCGCTGCTAAGATTCTTAATGAACTGGGTATTGATCAGGCAGGTTTTGATGATTTGGATCGCAAGGTCTTAAAATTAATTTTGGAGTCTTTCGGCGGCGGGCCGGTGGGGATTGAGTCTTTGGCGGCCAGCTTGAACGAAGAGGTAGATACGATACAGGATACGGTTGAGCCGTATCTTTTAATGGCCGGGTATTTAAAACGTACTTCGCGCGGGCGTTTAGCTACGGCTAAGGCCTTTGAGCATTTTGGGTTAAAGTTTAATCAGGAACAACAGGAATAATTTTCTAGTTGGTTAGAGTAATGGATATTCTACTGCACATCTGCTGCGGGCCTTGTTTAATCTATCCTTTTAGCAGATTAAAAGAACAAGGATTTAAAATTAGAGGATTTTATTATAATCCCAATCTTTATCCGCTCACTGAATATCATCGCCGGGTTGAAGGTTTAAAAATTTTGAGTCAGGAATTTTCACTGGATGTAGAGTATCCCCAACATCAGGAATCCGATTTTTTACAGGCAATTGGTACTTTAGAAAATCTACTTGAACAGTCCCGGCGGTGTGCAAGCTGCTGGTCATTGCGTCTATGTAAAACTGCAAGTTGGGCTAAAAAGAACGGTTGTGCAGCATTTAGCACCACTTTATTAGTCAGCCCGTACCAGGATCACCAGAGGCTTAAGCAATTGGGCTATCAAATTGGCCAGCAGGTAGGGATAGATTTTTATTATGAAGATTTCCGGCCGGGTTTTAAGCAAGCCCAGATAGAGGCCAAGAATAAAGGTATTTATCGTCAAAAATATTGCGGTTGTAAATATTCAATGAGGCCACAAACTTATGGAGCGGTAGCGACATAAGTCGTCGGCCGAATTGATCCTGCACCGAAGGTGCAGGATCTTTTAAGGAGAACCATGAAATCTAAAATATTAATTATATTTTTATTCTGTTATTTATTTAGTCTTAAATTGGTTTTAGCTGAAGATGTACAGACTAAAGCTAAAGAGGGGCCGGTTAGAGGTGTTTGGGTGTCGGTGTTTTCCGCAAAAAAAATGCTTTATTCCGAGGCCGGGGTGCATAGTTTGATTGCCCTATGTAACAAGGCTAAAATAAATGAGATTTATCTGCAGATTTTTCAGTCGGGCAATGCTTATTATGATTCTAAGATCAGCAATAAAACAAAATATGACCAGATAGTTACTTCCGCCGGCTTAGATACGCTGGATTTATTGCTCAGGGAAGCCGGGCAGAATAATATTAAAGTTTTTGCCTGGGTAAACATCTTGGGATTAGGCAAAAACGACAAAGCCGATATTCTGAATAAGTACGGCAGCTCCATTCTTACCCGGGATCAGTATCAAAGGCCAGCGAAGATTTCTGCCAATACCGAGCTGGATAAATATTACTTAAGAGAAGATATGATATTTTTAGAGCCGGGGGATCCTAAGGTGGAGACGTATATATTAACGGTGATTAATGAAATTATTAACCGCTATCCGTTATTTAGCGGAATACACTTAGATTATCTGCGCTATCCTTCGCCGGTTCCGTTTGTTCCGGGTTCCCGGTTTAATAAATTCGGTTTAACCTATGGTTATGGGCCGGCTAATGTTGAGCGCTTTCGCGATAAAACCGGGATTAACGTTTTAGATACGTTGAATAATGAAGATGAGTATTTGGCTTGGGATAATTGGAAGCGCCAGCAGGTTACCGATTTGCTGCGTAAAATTTCCAGCCTGGTTAAAGTTAAATCTCCGGGTTTGGCGGTTTCTTGCGCCGTTATCCCGGTGGTCGAGCGCGCATACAGCAACGCTTTCCAAGATTGGTCGGCTTGGTTGGAAGAGGGGATAATTGATTATGCGGTTTTGATGTCTTATTCTAGGGATAATCAGTTTGTTAAAGAAGTGGTAAAAAGCAGCTTGGGCCATCGCGGTGAAGGAAAAATTTATGTTGGGATAGGAGCCTTTTTAATGAAAGATAATCCAGACCTGTTTTTTAATCAATTGCGTTTGATTACTGATTTGGCGCCCGATGGTATAATCCTCTATTCGATTGACGATTTAACCGATCAAGTTATAGGCTACCTGAACTAACCCAGCTTTATATAAGCAGAGATCCCGCCTCACTTATTCGGCGGGATTAATTCGCGCATTGACTTACTCGTACTATGGTACTCGTAAGTCAAGCGCTCATTTAATGTTAAAACTTGCTGAATTTGATTATCCCCTGCCTAAAGAATTAATTGCTCAGTATCCTTTGGAGAAAAGAGACCAGGCCCGCCTTTTAATCGTAAATCGCAAATTGCGCCAGATTAGCCATGCGGTATTTAAAGATATCGCATGGTTTTTTAAAAAAAATGATTTGTTGGTACTTAATGATACCAAGGTGCTGCATTGCCGTTTAATGGGGAAAAAAACAACCGGGGGCAGGGTTGAGATTCTACTTACCCGCCGCCTTAACGGGACAACTTTTTCCTGTTTAGTTCAGCCCAGCCGGACAAAAGTTGGCGAAAAGATTATCTTTGCTGCGCAGAAGATTACCGGAACTTTAAGCAGCCGTGGGCAGATCAGTTTTAAGCAGGAGATAGCGGATGTAATTTATAGCTTTGGGATTGTCCCTCTGCCGCCATATATCAAGCGGGAGCCGGAGGACCTCGATACAGTTTATTATCAGACGGTTTATGCCAAAAACGAAGGGGCACTGGCTTCTCCTACCGCCGGCCTGCATTTTACGCCGGAGTCGCTCAATCAGCTTTCCGGCGAGGGGGTAAATTTGGCTTATGTAACCTTGCATGTCGGGCTGGGTACTTTCCGCCCGGTAAGATGTGAAAATATAACTGAGCATAAAATGGACCCAGAGTATTTTTTAGTGCCTAAGGCCACCATCGCAGCGCTGAATAAGGTAAAAGCGGATAAGGGGCGGATCATTGCTGTGGGTACCACCAGCCTGCGGGCACTGGAAACTTACGCCGGCGGCCGCCAAGAAGGCAATACAGATTTATTTATCTATCCGGGGTACAAATTCGCATTGGTGGATTGCTTGTTGACTAATTTTCATTTGCCGCTGACAACGCTTTTTATGCTGGTTTGTGCTTTTGGAGGGAAAGATTTAATGTTAAAAGCGTATCAAGAAGCAGTGGATAATAAGTACCGGTTTTATAGTTATGGCGATGCGATGTTGATTATTTGATATTTTGTTCTTTAGGATATTGTTCGCGTGCGAAATTTTTCGTCGTGTGCAACGATTTCCGTCTTTTGCTTCCGGCGCTGAAATTTTTCGCCGTGTGCTGCGGTTTACGACTCACTCCTGGACTGACTTACGCTAAAATTAAGGTCCTGCGTTCGTCGTAATTCCTTGCACACTATCAAAGAGGAGGGGCCGAAAAATTTCTAATGCGCCTTCAGCAAAATCCGGAAATCTTGTAATTCGGTATATTACTAAGAATAAATATGTACACATTAATTCATCGAGATAAAAATAGCCAAGCTAGATTGGGCAGGGTTACTACTGTGCATGGCGATTTTGATACGCCGGCTTTTATGCCGGTAGGCACGCATGCTACCGTAAAAGGGTTGATGTTTAAAGATGTCAGCGAGGCAGGCGCGCAGATAATTTTAGCTAATGCTTATCATGTCTATTTAAAACCGGGAATGGATATCATTAAAAAAGCCCAAGGA
>JAZDLL010000097.1:0-4103 GCA_043802105.1 Candidatus Omnitrophota bacterium | reverse complement strand
GAAGTTAGAATCATTTTAAAGGATTCTCAGGACAAGAAGTTAAAGGCTTACGCTACGGTTACTTTTGATAATGTTTTTGTGGTAAGAGATATTAAGGTGATTGAAGGAAGCGCGGGTTTGTTTATCGCCATGCCTTCTCGTAAGGTAAAGCAGGCCTGTCCTAAGTGCGCTTTTAAGAATGAATTGCGCAGTAAATATTGTAATCAATGTGCTGCGCTCTTGCCGGTGGAAGTTAATCTGCAGCGTGCAGAAGAGATACCCAGCAGTCAGGCCGAGCATCGAGATATCGCTCATCCGATAACGCAGTCATTTAGGGAACACTTACAGAAAAAAGTTCTTGAGGTTTATGCTCAAGAAAAAGCCAAGGTGCATTCTGGCCCTGCCTTGGAATAGCTCTGGGATGTCGTCCAATTTGAGCACCTTGATTTTCAATCTAGCGAAATCCCGCTGTACTCTGGCGGGAGGTAGGATATATATGGTTTCTGCCCGGTAGTGTAATTGAGCACCTAATTTTTTGTATAGTGAAATCCCTGCGAGTGTAACGAGCAGGGAGGTAGCACATCAGAATTTTTGAGCCCGTTATTAGGCCATAGGCGAAATCCTGCGCCGAAGGCGCAGGAGCGTCTGACAAAGTGAATACTGGGATGTCGTCCAATGGTAGGACTCCAGAATTTGGGTCTGGCTATTATGGTTCGAGTCCATACGTCCCAACCAGGTTAAGTAATTAAAAATAGCTCCGTCTAAGATAAAGCTAACCGGAGAAAAGAGAAAATGCCTAAGAGGATTAAAAAGAAGATCGCCGTAATAATTCTAGCCGCGGGAAAAAGTACGCGGATGAAATCCGAGTTGCCCAAAGTATTGCATCCGCTTTGTGGCCGGCCGATGCTAAGTTATGTTTTAGATTCAGTCGGCGCCTTGAAGCCTGCGCAGGTGGTGGCGGTTTTAGGGTATCAGCAGGAGCTAGTGCGCAAGCTTATACCTAAAGGCGTTAAAATCGCAGTCCAGAAAAAACTTCTAGGCACGGCTGACGCTGTCAAGTGTGGGCTGGCTGCGCTAGGCGGTTTCCAAGGCACGGTGCTGATTATTTGTGGAGATATTCCTCTTTTAAAGAAGCAGACGCTTAAGAAGCTTCTGGAGTATCATTTTGAGAATAATGTTGACGCTACTTTATTAACCGCGCAACTAAAGGAACCTGCCGGCTACGGCCGGATTATGCGCGATAAATATTTTAGTATTTGCGGTATTGTTGAAGAGAAGGACGCCGATGAGGTGCAGAAAGATATCCAAGAGATTAATACCGGGATTATGGCTTTTAAAAAAGAAAAGCTGCTGGCCGGCTTAGGGTCGATTCGGCTGAATAAGCGTAAAAAAGAATATTATTTAACCGATATCATCAAGATCTTTGCCAAGAAAAATTATTTGGTTGATGGTGTAAAAATTAAAGACGCTGTTGAGGCTTTGGGGATTAATACCCGCGGCCAATTAGCGAAAGCCAACGCGATTATGCAAAAAACGATTAACGATAAATTAATGCAGGATGGCGTAACGATCGTTGACCCGCCAAGCACCTTCATTAATTTTGGCACCCAGATCGGTAAAGATACGGTGATTTATCCCTTTACAGTAATTGAAAGGGATGTTAAAATTGGAAAACGTTGTTTCCTGGGCCCTTTTGCGCATCTGCGGGAAGGCAGCAAGCTCGCAGATGACGTGACCGCCGGCAACTTCATTGAGATAGTGCGTTCCCGGATCGGCAATAAAACACTCGTTAAACATTTCTCTTACCTGGGGGATTGCTCTGTAGGCTCTGATGTAAATATCGGGGCCGGGACAGTTACGGCTAATTTCGACGGTAAAAATAAGCATTACACGGTGATTGAAGATAATGCCAACATCGGTTCGGACACCGTGATGGTTGCTCCGGTAAGAATTGGAAGATTTTCCGCCACCGGCGCTGGTGCGGTAGTGATCAGAAATATCCCGGATAAAACAGTAGCGGTGGGGGTTCCGGCGAGAATTTTAAAGAAGAAGGGATAAAGATGGATAAATTAGCGATTTTTAGCGGCAATGCCAATTTAGAGTTGGCGCATAGTATTTGTAAAGATTTAAAGGTTCCGCTCCAGGATGCCCTGGTGGGTAGATTTAGCGAAGGCGAAATCCGGGTTAAGATTAATGAAAATGTGCGCGGCAAGGATGTTTTTATCGTTCAGCCGACCTGTCCGCCCTCCAATGATAATCTTATGGAATTATTGATTATGATTGATGCGCTGCGCCGGGCCAGCGCCCACAGGATTACCGCGGTGATTCCTTATTTTGGTTATGCCCGCCAGGACAGGAAGGATCAGCCACGCGTGCCGATTACGGCAAAATTAGTGGCTAATCTTTTAACCGTCGCCGGAACCAGCCGGATTTTGACCATGGATTTACATGCCGGCCAGATTCAAGGGTTTTTTGATATTCCCGTGGACCACCTGTTTTCGGTGGGGGTCTTTGTAGATTATTTCTCTAAAATGAATATTAAAGACCTGGTCACGGTTTCTCCGGATGTGGGAAGCATTAAGATGGCCAGGGCTTACGCTAAAAGAGTTTCCGCGGGCTTAGCCATCATTGATAAACGCCGGGTTTCTCCGGAGAAGGCCGAAGCCATCCATATTATGGGTGAAGTGGAAGACAAAAATGTAATTATTGTTGATGATATGGTGGCTACCGGCAGCTCGCTGATTGAGGCGGTGGAAGCTTTAAAAAAAGCCAAGGCTAAAACTATTTATGCGGCCATTGCCCATGGTATTTTATCCGGGCCGGCCATTGCGCGTATTAATCAATGCCAGGGTTTAGAAAAGTTGCTCATCTCTGACAGCATACCTTTATCCGATCAAAAACAGAGCCCGAAAATCCAGGTACTTTCCGTAGCCAATCTTTTGGCGGAAGCAATCAAAAGAATACATAATGAGGAGTCCGTTAGTTGTTTGTTTGATTAATAAAGAAAGGTTAAACTAAAATGGAAGAGATAGTTTTAGAGGCAGAGTTAAGAGAGGGTAAAGGAAGAGCTAGTACTAAAGATCTAAGAGAAAGCGGTTATTTGCCCTGCGTGGTTTATTTTCACGGCCAAGCCGCCTTATCGATAAAAGTTTCCCGTAGCGCCCTGTTAAAATTGGTGCATCAACATCGCTTAGAAAGCGTGATTATTAATTTAAAGATTAAAAATGACAAAAAGACCAAAGGCCGGCCGTGCCTGGTCAAAGAGATTCAGTATGACCCGGTGCGCGAAGATATTATTCACGTGGATTTTAACGAGATTTCCTTAACCGAGTCAATTAAAGTTAATGTTCCTATCCAGGCTAAGGGTGAGGCCATCGGCGTTAAGCAAGAGGGCGGATCTTTAGAGCATTTGCTTTGGGAGATCGAAGTAGAATGTTTGCCCACCAATATTCCTAAAGATATACAGGTAGATATTACTGCCCTTAAAATGGGCGACGCTATTCATGTTAAAGATATTATTTTTCCGGAGGGAGTTAAGCCTTTAAATGATCCGTCTGACATTGTCTTGCATGTGGCTGCTCCCATGAAGGAAGAGGTGCCCGCAGAGGCGATCGAAGGGGATACGGCTAAGGAGCCTGAAGTAATCAAGGAAAAGAAAGAAGTTCCCGGTGAAGCCGCTCCCGCGGATGCAGCTAAAGAAAAAGACAAAGACAAAAAGTGATTTCTGACGGGACAAAATTAATTGTGGGCTTAGGGAATTCCGGCTTAATTTATGCCGGCAGCCGGCACAATATTGGTTTTGCGGTTTTGAAATCTTTAGCCCGTTCTTTAAAAATGAATTTTAAGCGGGATAGTTCGGTTTGGGCGTTAGTGGCTAAGGATAAACTCTTGAGCCAGGAGGTAGTTTTAGCCTTACCGCAGACTTATATGAATTTAAGCGGAAAAGCGGTTAAGGCTTTGCTGAAAAGATTTAAGGTCAATCTGCCGGATCTTTTAGTGGTTTGTGACGATTTAGATTTAGAGCTGGGCCAAATCAAGATTCGGCCGCAAGGCTCCAGCGGCGGGCAGCATGGCCTGGAATCAATTATTGAGCATTTGGGAACCCAGGATTTTAACCGTTTGCG
>JAZDLL010000077.1:0-7694 GCA_043802105.1 Candidatus Omnitrophota bacterium | reverse complement strand
ATAAAAGATTGCAGGTTTTGCGTAGAAAAAATACGATTATTAAACTGAACGATCTCTTTAGACGAGCGGTAATTACGCCCCAGCACATCTTCTTGCTGGTCAAACTGTTCTAATTCCTTTTTTACCCCATCAAATAACTTGGCTTCTCCGCCGCGAAAACGGAAAATCGCCTGTTTTTTGTCACCGACATAAAAAAGCGTTCCTCCGGTAGAGAGCGCCTCTTCTGCCAAAATATAAATATTATTCCACTGCAAAACACTGGTATCCTGAAATTCATCAATTAAGAAATTACGGAAACGGCTGCCAATCCGGTAATAAATCTCCGGCACCGAGATCGTGCCTTTACCAAAAAGCTGGCGGGCGCGCGCATTAAGCTCCTCCAGAAATAAAATATCTTCTTTCTGGCTTTGCCGCAGGAAAAATCCGAAAACTTTATAAAAAATTTGGATGTACGGATTAAAGAGCGAATACGCCTCCATTTCGCAAAGCTGGCGGATTTCGGCGCGCAGCTTATTCCACTCCTGGTTAAGCTCTGCCGGAACCGCTGACCCTTTGTTACAGGGAATTTCTTCTTTTTGCCAGCTGGCTGATTTTAAACTATCTAACTGAAAATGTTCATCATTCTCCCGGGCAAACTCCTTAACTCCCTTAACGAATGTCTTGGCCACACCCTCACCATCAATTTTTTTAATTATTTTACCTACCCCTTGGTAGATCTCTTTCTTTTTAGCAAAAATTTCTTCATCCCCTTGAGGATAAATATAAAAGGCAGCGCCGTAGTGGTTAAATTCCGTAAAAAGCGACTTGGCCACAGATAGGATATCATTTTTGGCCAACCAGCCGCCGCGGTTCTCAATACTTAAGTAATGCCGCACAAAATCCAGAAACAGGTTTTTTATTTCTTTATCCTGGGCCGCTAAGTCCAAAAGCTGATCAAAGCTGGAGGCAATATATTTATTATAATCTTCGCGGATATTGAAATTGGCGGAAAGGCCTAAGCGGAAAGCGCAGCCCAAAAGTAAAGAGTTGATAAAGCTATCAATGGTCTGCACCTGAAAATAATCGTAGCGCCGGATAATCTCCTGCATCGCTCCAAAAGCGGCCTGCCGGCAGGATTTTTCATCAAGGCCGATATAATCCAGCAGCGCTTGCTTGTGAGCTGGTTTTTTAAAAGTATCCAGGGCAATCCGCTTCAGGAGATCTAAAATCCGCTCCTTCATCTCTACGGCTGCCTTGTTCATAAAGGTAATCGCCAGGATCGAGCGCAGCGCATCCTCTTCTTGGCGGGCGGCAGCATTAAGCAGAAGTTTTAAATAGCGCCGGGCCAGGGCATAAGTTTTACCTGAGCCGGCAGAAGCATCCACTACCAGAATCTGTTTATCCATTAGTCTTAACTTGTTTTCGATGGGAACGGAAAGTGTTTAGTATTTGATATTCCTTTAAAAAGCAAAATTCAGACTTGCGGCCACTGCCGTGGCATCTAGAAATTGTCCTTCGACATTAAACCATGCTTTTTTGCCAAGGGGAATATCAGTTCCGATAATCAACCCCACGCTTTTATCTAGCTCTGACTTTTCCCTTTTTCTGCTTTTGTCTATCCAGTGGATATTATCCATTCTAGACCAGCGTGTTCCGAGATAAGGAGTCATGAACAACCAGTCGTATGAAGCAAGCAAGGAAAATTGCCAGTCATCTAATACCGCTTTATGCTTTGCGCCATCCACCGACTCAGTCCCCGGATGCACACTGATATGCTGGAATCCGAAAATCATCTTTGTTTTTCGGCCGTTATAAAGCCTGATCCGAAAACCGTAGCCGCCGGCCAAATACGTTGAGTAATTGATGTCGCTGCTCAAACGGCCGCGTTGCTTGATATCCCCGGCTCCGCCTTTTAAATCGATGGATAGCCAATCAAAAACTCCGTAGGATAAAAGAAAGAAATTCTGAAGGCTGCTGATCTTTCCGTAGTCTTTTTCTAATGCGCGCTTGAATACCGAATAGCTCTGCAGCCCTGCAAAAAATTGCTTCTCTTGCGGCATTCTGGGGCCATAACATGGTGCGGCATAACTTAGGCTAACTATACAAAAACAGATTAAAAAAAAGAATATAATTTTCTTCATCTTATCCCTTACTTTTTTATTCTACTCCCATTGCGGCTGATTGGGAGGCTCGGATGCTTTCTCTGTATTCGAAGCGGTTCTATCATAAGGAGGATCAAAAGGAATAGTGATCCTTCCCCCGCCCTTTCCCAGGCCAATCTTAGCACCACAGCCGGACAATAAAAAAGAGGTTGCCAGACAAGTAACTAATAATTGCTTTGTCTTCATATCATAGGCACTTACGCTTTAATTTTATCAAATTCCTCCATGGCAATTGCGGGAAAGCTGGTGAAGGAAATATTGGTCAGCTTATTTAACGCAATGGAAGCCTTCATCACTTCCGCCACTCCGGGAAATTCCACAATCAGCACAATGTCATATTTTCCCAAAAGCGCGTACATGGAATTCACCTTGCCGCCAGCCATGGCGATCACATCCAGTGCCCTCTTAGTCCTATCCGCCGAGATCCCCCCTACTGCTTCTTGTGAATATTTTCCGTACATAAAAAATTTATCCATTTCCCCTCTCCTTTCTTTTAGTACCTCTATCTATCTTAAACCAGGTATACTTTCCCAATCGGACCGAAAAGTACCTGTTTACTTTCGCTTATTCTTAATCGGTTTCTGGCGTTGTACTGTCACGAAAGCATCTAAAGCTACTTGCTTATATTTCTCGAAATCCGCGAAGTTTGCTACTCCATAAACTAGATCAAAACGTACGCCCTGGTCATAAAAAAAATACTGTTCTTGTTTTATCACCCGGAGCAGTTCAAAATTTATTTTTACTATCTTGTACTTACCCAAAGTAGCCCAGGAAAGAGAGAACTTGCCCCTGGGAAAACGCCGCTGGTAATCTTTAATATACTCTTTTTTCTGGGAAAAAAGATCATTCAACTCTCTTTCATTAAGCTGAGCAATAATACCCAAACCTGCTTTTCCATCAGGAGAGGTAAAATTTACCTGAGACACCGTGTCACTTACAATCTCTTCTTTTACCCAACCCGCAGGCGGACTAAAAGTAAAATAATTGTTTTTATCCTTATAGATCTCCAAAACCTTATCCTGTGCTAAAGATATAGCACAATTAAGAAAAATTGCGAAAAAAATGATAAGTTTCATTTTTCCCTCCTTAACCCCGCCAGCAGACACTTTCCCGATTGCCACGGAAGCATCTGGTTATTGGAATTTATTTCTGTAAGTCTCTATCATCAATATGGAATTTATGCAGCATTCTATGCACAATCGGCGAAAAAACAATTCCCATGACTGCAATAAATACCAGTCCGCTAAAAAGGGCATACACAGAAGCAAAAATTTTTGCAGCTGTACTCGTCAACGGATTAACCGGACCCATACCACCCAAGATCATTGATGCATTTAGTAAGGCATCAACCCAGCTAAAACCGGCGATCCAGTGATATCCGGCGATGCCCATAGCCAAAGCGAATAAAATCAAAAGCATAGCGATTCCGATAAATATAAACAATCTTTTTATAAATACCGAAACCGGCACTATTTTTTGATGTTTTCCTTCAAACATGCCTTACCTGCCTTTTAACGCTTCTTTAACCCTGCCACATCATCAGAGAACTGACTCGGGATATTATTGCGCCTAACGATATCCTGCGTAATCTTATCTATATCCTTACAGGCCAGAATAATCTTCTCTTTATATTCGTCCTCAAAAACAATATTTTCTCCCTGCGTATTCTCGATCAGCTGGACAAACTGCTTAAACGAATCAAACTCTTTACCATTGACCTTAGTGATTATTTCGTATCCCCGGTCATGATAACCAATGTTAATCTCATCTGGAAGAACTTTTAAAAGCACCACAATTTCTTTTTTACGCTTCTCGTTCAGAACGCCTAAACCCGCATTATAATAAACAAAGGATAAGGGTGGCAAAGTATCCTTATCGCCTAGCGAGCCGATTAAATCCGTGCTTAATACCGTAAAAATTAAGCCTCCATAAATATAAAACGAAGGTTTTTCGGAATGATTCGCAATCTTCACCAAATCCGGCATAGGTTTTAGCACAACTTTCACAATAATTATCTTACCTTCACGACGAATTTTTAACACCGCTGTTTCGCCGATCTTCTGCATGTTAATGAGGTGTTGCATATCTAAACGCTCATTATTCCTAAAGGCGAAGGTGGCGTCGTCACTAATGGCCACCCCATTTATTTCAAGAATTATATCACCTTCTTTCAACAAGCCATCGGCAGAAGAAAACGGCAGTATATTAAACACTAAGACTCCCCCCACATCATCTGCCACACCATAATACTTACGCAAGGCTTTGTTCTCGGTATTACTAAAATGAACCCCCAAATAAGGAAAACCCGCATATTGGCTGCCTTTTAAATCCTGCAAAAAATGATTAATGATCGGCGTGGGAATGATATAACCGATATTCTGGCTATCCGATATTCCCTGCATCACGATCCCCACGATCTTGCCGTTATTAATCGCCGGGCCGCCGCTGTTACCGGGGTTAATTGCCGCGTCAATCTGTACTCCCAATAAACTCTGCTGGCTGTTGACGTAATCCAGGCTTTCCATCCGCGAGACCACGCCCTGGGTAATAGAAAGCTTATCCCCTCCCATCGGAAAACCAATTACGGTAACCGTATCCTGAAGATTAGGTAACTCTCCGATTTCTAAAGGCAAAACCCCATTAAAAAATTCAGGATCTTCCACTTGTAAGGTTGCCAGATCACAATCATTTCCAACCGTCTCAACTTTGGCAATATACTTTTTTTGGCTGGATTCCCTACGCACCTGGATAAAGGTGTTCTGGTTGACGACATGGGCATTCGTCAAAATACGATTACCCTGAATAATACATCCAGAACCGGTGATTTCCTGAACCCCTCTGGATTGCCAGGGATTTTTATAATCTATAGTGTTGCGGGTGGCAAAGATCTTAACTACAGAATCAGTTTTAAAATCCGCAGCAAAAGCTGAAACTAGTAAAACCTTAGCCAAGAAAAAAATAAATCCAAAAATTACTAATCCCCCTCTTGCAATTATTCGCTTATTCTTTTTATTATCCACATTACCTCCCATCAACTATTAAATAATCTTTAATTCTTTGGTCTCATCAATCCTGAAAGTATTATTACCCGTCACTCCTTTATTCGCCGGACTAGCTTCTAAGGTATAACGGTTATCGTCTAGATAAGTATAAACATAGCGATATCCCTGGACTGGCATACCTAGCAGTACTAATCGATTATAGGGGTTGGGGGAAAGGTAACCCTCGTTACCCAACTGTTTAAGGCTCAAAGGAAACCGCTGATTACTTTCTTTATAGAAGTCTAACGTTTCAGCGAATATTTTGCAAAGTTTTTGAGTTACTTCTTCATTGGATTTTATTCTAGCTTGCGACATTTCGCCTTTAAACTCACCGCAGCCACTAACTATAATTACCAGAAATAAAAAATAGAATATCTTTTTCATTCTCCCTCCGCGCTTTTTACTCTGATGAAATTTTCCATTGACCGGTCATAGGTCCGCTCAGCTTTCTTATCAAAATAACATGCCGGTAATTCATTGTTTGACCGATGATAGACAAGGCATTCACAACATACCCCATGCCTCGGGCATCCAGGGTAACTGCAATTACATGTCAAATCGTTTTTCTTTTTATTCAAACACTCCATTTTTACTCCCTCAGTATCCTTACCATCCGAACAACGATTAATTGTTTTTTATTCATTTTCCACAACCTCAATCTTATCTTGCGCGGCGGCCAGATCAATTTTGTCCCAAAAGTTCCTATCCGATAACCTGCAGCAAGGCGAGGGCTTGGAATAAATCTGGCTGGAAGTCATTTTATTCCAAACTTTCTCCAATGAATCGCTGCGTAAATTACCGAATGACAAAGGCGCAAAATCACACGGCGAAACATCTCCGTTGGCCCTTAAATGCAAATGCGCGATACCCGCCGGACAGCCTTCCCCCGTGCAAGGATAAGCAATACTGGTCAACATCGTCTGGTGGATAATCCGCGGATAGTCATTGCGCGTATTATACTTTGCCCGGAATTCTTTTATCTGATCAAAATCACCGGCATTTAGCAGAAGATCATACTTGGCCTCTAATCTTCCGGTAGGAATAACGTCAAAGATAAATACCTCTAGGACATTTAATTTCTTACCTAACTCCATCATGGCATCAAGTTTGCCATTTTGAATTTTTTCTTTAGTGACATAGGTGGATATACCGGTTAAGATCCCCTCTTGCTGACATAACCGGATACCTTCAACCGCCTTATCGAAGATTCCCTTTCTTTTGCGGTTGAAATCGTGCCCGGCCGGATCGCACTCATCAAAACTTACAAAAACTCCGTATAAACCTGATTTTTTAAGCCGGCGGACAACTTGCTGATCTAAGTATTCTCCGTTAGTAAAAATTGTGCAAATTGCCTTTTGCTTATCTACTGAAGCGATTAAGTCGTAAATCCCGTCATAAAGCAGCGGCTCTCCTCCGGTAAAAACAATACAGGTCGCCCCCAACTTCGTTACCTGGCTAACGGCATTTTTTAACTCCGTTAAATTCAGCGCCTCCTTGGCGTTTTCGGTTTTGTTTTTATAGGATGTCGCTGAGCAGTGGGAACATCCGCACTGGCAATCATAAGTAACCGCCATGGTCACAAAATGCGGGGTCCGGCTGCCACCCGGTATATCTTTAGTACCATCCTGAGCGCTTTGGGCTATCAGATTAGCCATGATCAGGCGGATCCTTCTTTTAGCCACCGCCGAGGCGATCGGCGGGCTCAAAAGCGAGAATGCCGTTTGACCATCGGAAGTCTGAATAACCTGCTTGCCTTTAATGTAATAATTCTCCAGCGCCTGCCGGTACTGGGCCATGCTGTTTCTTACCATTTTGCGCTGCCATATCTTTGGCTGATTAATCATTAATTATTCTCCCTTAATTTTCCAGTATCGAACCCCCGTGCGAGATGCGGCTGCCAAAAAACAAATTCATCATTAACTTACCCAACAGCCTTTTTTTAGGCGGTAAGGCTATCCGCCTTAAAATATTTACCGGCGAATAAAAAGACCGGTAATAACGGATAAACTGGCGGAAAAACTCCTCTTCCGGATAATTCAGGTAATTGAATTTAAACTTCCAAAAATTGCTGGCTAAGCTTTTTTCTAACCACCACTTCTGGCTTTTAAGCCTTCCGGATTTATTCATTCTCTCATAAACTGCCGTTTTAGGAAAGGGTACTAGCGGATGCCAAAGAGTATAGTCCACCCGGTTGGCAATCAAAAAATCGCGGGTTTTTTTAAAGGCGTCTTGGTCATCGACATCAAAACCAAAGATCATTAAAGCCATCACCGAAATTCCCTCTTCCTCAAAAACTTTTAGATTGCGCTTAAAGTCTGGAATTTTATTCATGCGTTTTCCGACTGAATCCAGACAATCCTCGGAAATACTTTCCAGCCCCGCCATAAACATTTTGCAGCCGCTTTGATAGGCCAGGCGCACCAACTCCCTATCCTGAGCGACATTTAAAGTACCTTGAGCCGTCCAATAGATGCGCAGCGGAATAAGCGCCTTAAATAATTCTTTAGCCCGT
>JAZDLL010000064.1:0-7993 GCA_043802105.1 Candidatus Omnitrophota bacterium | reverse complement strand
CCTAAAACTTCTTTAATTTTAGCTTTAAATTGCGCACAAAGCTTTTTTAAATCTTCAACCTTTAGATCTGTATCAATGGTATAGTTTTTTTCTTTTTTCATCTGGGCCATGATTTTTTCCAGCTGCTTGCGGATTCCTTCTTCGCCTTGAGGCTCAATCCCGGCGGCTTTTTCCATCACTACATCCGAATACATCATGATCAAGCGCCGATAAGCATCATAGACAAAACGGCTGTTGCCGCCGCTTTTCTGAATTAGCCCGGGAATAGTCTTTTCCGTCAGGCCGACGTTGAGAACGGTTTCCATCATTCCTGGCATAGATTTTCGGGCGCCGCTGCGCACGGAAAATAATAAAGGATTGTTGGCGTCGCCGAATTTTTTATCCATTAATTTCTCTATCCTGGACAGAGCAGTTAAAACTTGCCCTTTTAACTCCGGAGGGTATTTCTTTTTATGCTGGTAATAATATGTGCAGACCTCGGTGGTACAGGTAAAACCCGCAGGCACCGGCAAGAGTAAATTTTTATTGCCCGCCATCTCGGCTAAATTCGCACCTTTTCCGCCTAAAAGATTCTTCATGCTTTCGTTGCCCTCGCCTTTGCCGCCGCCGAAACTGTAAACATATTTCTTGGCCATTACTTTTTAAACCCTTCCTTTCTATTAAATAATTAGAACTTTTAAATCAACTTTTCCACTAAATAACTTTTTAATCCTGCGATGTTAATTCTTTCCTGCAACATCGTGTCTCTGGAACGCACGGTTACCTGTTTATCTTCTAAGGTTTGAACATCTACGGTGACGCAGTAAAGGGTACCTACCTCGTCCTGCCGGCGGTAAAGCTTGCCGATTGAGCCGGTATCGTCATAAACTGCGGCGAAAGATTTTTTTAAATCCTGTGAGATTTTTTTAGCCAGCTCCACAATTTCCGGGCGGTTGCGTAAAAGCGGCAAGATGGCCACCTTGGTCGGGGCCAGTTCCTTATTTAATTTTAAGACTACACGGGTCTCTTCCTTAACCTGCTCTTCCTGATAGGCGTCAATTAAAAAAGCCAGCACTGCCCGGTCAACTCCACCGGAGGGTTCAATAATATAAGGAAAAAATTTTTCTTTTGCCCCATCGTCAAAATATTGTAAATCCTTGCCGCTGTATTGGGCGTGCTGTTTTAAATCAAAATCCGAACGGTTAGCGATCCCTTCCAGTTCCGCCCAGCCAAAGGGAAAATTATACTCCACATCCATACAGGCGTGCGCATAATGCGCCAGCTCATCTTTACCGTGCTGGCGTTTTCTTAAATTCTGGCTCTGCATTCCCAGGGCTAAATACCAAGCAAAGCGCAACTGGATCCATTCTTCCAGCGTTCGATCGGCGTCTTGAGGCTTAACAAAATACTCAATTTCCATCTGTTCAAATTCCCGGGTGCGGAAAGTAAAATTACCCGGAGTTATTTCATTACGGAATGATTTTCCAATCTGGGCCAGGCCAAAAGGAAGCTTAGGATGGCGGGCGTCCAGGATATTTAAGAAATTTACAAACATCCCCTGCGCGGTTTCCGGGCGCAAGTGGATTTGGCTTCCGCTCTCTTCCACCGGCCCCTGGTAAGTCTTAAACATCAGATTAAACGGCCGGGCTTCGGTAAGCTCGCCGGAGCATTCGGGGCATTTAGCGGTATCTTTAAGGTCAGCGCTTTTAAAACGTTTTTTGCAGTTTTTGCAGTCACTCTTTAAATCAAAGAAATTATGCACATGGCCGCTGGCTTCCCAGACTCCCGGATGCATAAGAATAGCGCAGTCCATACCTAAAATATCATTGCGTTCCTGCACATTAGTTTTCCACCAGGCGCGTTTAAGGTTGTTCTTTAACTCTACGCCATAGGGGCCGTAATCCCAGGTATTGGCCAGCCCTCCGTAGATTTCGCTACCCTGAAAAATAAATCCCCGGCGTTTGCACAGAGAAACGATCTTATCCATTAAATTTTCAACCATAGTTTTATATTTTTAGCATAATCCGGTTAAAAATGCAAGTTAAATTCGCTCTGCTAATTCCGCCGGCTTAAGCGTAGAAATTATTGCAAATACGTTATTTAGGTCCAGCCGCGCGCCGATATCTTTTATATACACCTTAAAGAAATTTCCCGCTTCATCAAAAACATTACAATCAAAATAATTATCGGGTTTAGCCATAGAGTAATTAATAAAACCTTTGAGATTTTGAAGTTGAAATCTAATCATTTTAGCGGTGCTCTGATTTCCCACATCAGGGGTAAAGATGCTTTTCATAATCAGGAAAAAAGCATCCGTAATATTACCCACCTGATCCAGCTGGGCATACATCAAGCGGCGGATAAATTCATGGTTGTTGGTCACCCCATGTTTTTGTACGTCCGGATAAAGTTTAATAAAAGCTCCCGGTTCCTGAAAGAGCAAATAGATAACCGCCTTATTATTGGCATGTCTTTTTTTATAGTATTGTTGCTTAATTAACTCCTGGATTAGGGTAAACCCCTTAGGTGCGCTAACCGTCATTCGGGGGAATACGTGTTTGACCAGGGTATCCAGATAAAGGGCATCGATTTCGGGAGTAAATATCTTTTCTTCGGGCTGCCTGCATAGTATGGGGGTAGTTTTACAGCTACCAATGCCATAGCTGATATATTGCCTTAAAATATTCGGCCCGGCAAATTTAATCACGAAAAGTATAGCGATACCTAAGATTATTGTCTGGCTTAAATATTTAGCGAAACGCTTAGCAGTCATTGATCTTCTTTAACTCCTCTTCTTTAATGGTAAAAGAATGCTCGCCAGCGGGAAATTTTCCTTGGATTACATCATTCTTAAAATTCTCAACCGCTTCTAATATTACGCCGGAAAGATTGGCGTATTTTTTAACAAATTTCGGGGTATAACGGTCAAACAGGCCCAGCATATCATTAATCACCAACACCTGCCCATCACAATGAATTCCGGCGCCGATACCAATAGTTGGAATCTTTATCTTTTTAGTAATCAGTTCAGCAAGCTTATCCGGCACACATTCTAAGACCATAGCAAAACATCCTTTTTTTTCCAGCTCCATTGCCTGGTCGATCAAGCGCTTAGCGGCTTGGGCATCTTTTCCCTGGCACTTAAAACCACCGATTTTATCCGCGGTTTGCGGGGTTAAGCCGATATGGCCCATCACCGGAATCTGCGACCGGATAATTTGTTCAGTTACCGCCAGGCAATTATCAAACCACTCCAGCTTAACCGCTTGGCAGCCAGCCTCAGCGATAAATTTTTGAGCATTAATCACGCATTCATCGGGATCCAGCTGATAAGAGCTATAGGGCATATCGCCAACGAGTAAGGCATTTTTTACTCCCCGGCGTACGGCTTTGGCGTGGTGCAGCATTTCCGGCATCCCCACCGAAGTTGTGGACTCTAGGCCCAGAACGACATTGGCCAATGAGTCACCGACTAAGATGATATCAATTCCGGCTTTGTCCACCAGGCAAGCGGTAGGATAATCATAAGCGGTGAGCATCGTGATTTTACGCCGGCCTTTTAAATTTTTAATTTCGTCTATTTTCATTGAAAGTTTTTATTTAATAAATACCGTAAAAAACAAAAATAAGGAGAGTAGAATCATCGCTACGATAATTAACATAGCGACGAAGTTGTAAAATTTAGAGTTAGTGTATTTACCCATCAGCCTTTTATTATTCACTAAAAGTAGCATAAAGATCAGTACAAAAGGAAGTAGGATACCGTTAGTGGCCTGGGAGATGAGCATGATCGGCACCAGCTTAACTCCCGGAATTAAAATCACCGCTGCTCCGATGGCGATGATCGCCGTATATAAGCTATAGAATTGCGGCGCTTCTTTAAAAGTACGGTTGACCCCGATCTCCCAGCCCATCCCTTCGCATACCGAGTAGGCCGTAGAGAGCGGCAAAATACAGGCGGAAAATACCGAGGCATTCAGCAGGCCAAAGGCAAACAGATAAAAACAGTACTCACCGGCTAGCGGCTTTAAGGCCAGAGCCGCATCTTTGGCGGTCTCCACTCTTATGCCGTTGGCAAAAAGAGTGTTGGCGCAGACAATAATAATAAAAATGGCGATGATATTGACCACGAATGCTCCGATGATGACATCCAGACGGCTATATTTGTAATTCTCTAGCTTAATCCCCTTCTCCACTACCGACGATTGCTGGTAAAATTGCATCCAGGGGGCAATGGTAGTGCCGACCACACCGATTAGCATAAAAATATAAGCTCTATCAAACTGAAAATCCGGATGGATAGAACTTTTGGCAATTAAATTCCAGTCAGGCTTGGAAAGAAACCCAGAAACGATATAACAAAGATAAAATAAACAAGCCGCTAAAAATACCTTCTCCACCGATTTATAGGTGCCTTTGACAATCAGCCACCAAACAAATAATGCGCAGACCGGCACCAACATATATTTACTGATGCCGAAGAGCTCAGCGCTAGCGGCTATCCCGGCGAATTCGGAGATTGTGTTAAAAATATTGGAAAAAACTAAAACCGTCATCGCGTAAAAGGTCACCCTTACACCGAACTCTTCGCGGATGAGATCCGCCAGGCCTTTGCCGGTAACTACCGCCATCCGGCTGCACATCTCCTGAATAATTACCAGGGCGATAATAATCGGAATAAATGACCAGATTAAAGCGTATCCGAAATGCGCCCCGGCTACGGAATAAGTAGTAATTCCACCGGCATCATTATCTACATTAGCCGTGATAATTCCCGGCCCCATTACCGAAAGAAAAATTAAGATTTTCGCCCAAAAGGTTTTTAGGTTTTTCATGTCTTTTGCATAATTTTGATTCTTTTAAGGCGGCGCCAGGCGAAAGCAATCAGCTGACTTAAAATATCATCCACCGTGATAATTCCCTGTAAAACATTATTTTCATCCACTACCGGAATCGCAAAATATTTATATTTCTCCATTAGGTAGGCAACTTCTTTCACGCTGGAATCCAGGTGTACGAAATAGGTTTTAGGAAAAGCAGAGTTTTGAATTGGCTCGCCGGGATTAGCCAAGATGAGCCGGCGAAAATTAGTGGTAGAGATTAAATGGTGGGTTTCATCGACAATATAGATAAACTGCGCCGGTTCGGATTTAAATTCACGTTGGCGGATTTGGTTTAAGGCAGTCTGCACAGAAGTGTCTTTGACAAAAGCGATATATTCGGTAGTCATTAAGCCTCCGGCTGAGTCGCCGGAATAGCCCAAAAGCTGTGAAAGGCGGTTGGAGTATTTATTTTCAATTAAGCTTAGGATGTGTTTGGTCTTTTCTCTGGGCAATTTTTCCAGGAAATCCGTGGCCTCATCCGAAGGAATATTATTCAGTAATTCAGAAATTTCAGCATCATTCATTTCATCCAGCAGTAACTTTTGAGTTTTAAAATCGATATTGGTGAAAATTTTTGTTTTATTCGCTAAATTTAAGGATTTAAAAAGAGCAATCTGATGGTGAATATTTAAATCCAGGAAAATGTCGCCTAAATCCGCGGCCGGAATACTGGCCAGGTTTTTTTGCGGCAGGTCGATCTTAATGGTCATACTTACCGGATTAATGGTCAAGGGTTGAATATATTTCCAGGAGATTAGGTGGGCATTATTCAAATACCTGGCGCGGGGAGAAAACAGCTTCACGATTAAGTCTACGCTTTTTTCAAAGCCCAAACGCCGCAGAAGGCCGCGGCTTCCGATATCCACGTGAGCAATCATTAAAGCATGGTCCACCACTAAAAGCTGAATATCATTTACGCGAATAACTTTATGATTATGAGTATCCACTACTTGCTGATCAAGTATATCCCGCCTTAAGGTAAACTCTTTTTTTTCATCGTGAGTTTGGCTAAAATTTAAAGTGGCATTAGCTATCTTTAGCTGGGCCCCTTCCTTGTCGATTTTCTCAATATCCTGCCAATTGATCAAACTGTATTTACGATTAGAAAACCCTTTACGAATCACCAGGCCATCAGAAAGCGGATAAACTTGAGAGGACTTTACCGCCAAATCATAAATTTCTCCCACTACCTTACCGTCTTTATCCCATACAGGTTTATCCATGAGCTGGGAGAAAAAAATAAACATTTTAGCCACAGAAATATTTAGATTAGTCGGTAGATTATTCATGTTCATTAATAAATTTTAACTGAAACTTCAGGAAATTCTTTTAATATTTTATCCGCTTCTTTTCTTTCAGCCACAAATAAGCTGGTGGATAAGGCGTCGGCAGTTAATCCTTGATCAGCAACTACGGTGACCGAATTAAATGCAACTTTGGCCGGATAGCCGGTGTGCGGATCAATAAGATGGCCGTAACGGATGCCATCTTTAAAAAAGAATTGTTCATAATCGCCACTGGTAGAAGCGGATTTATTTTTTAGCTCAAGCGTGCCCGCAATTTCGGATTTATTTGTTCCCCGGATGGCGATTTTCCAGCTTTGGCCAAATTTATCCCCTAAAGCATAGACCTGGCCTCCGGCGTTAATCAGGCAACTAGTAATATTATGCTCTTTTAATTTTTTAACCGCGCAATCCAGGGCAAACCCCTTGGCGATTGCCCCCAGGTCGATTTTCATACCCGGAGTTTTGAATTCTACCATGTTATCTTTTTCCTGTAAAATAATTTTATCGCTTCCTACCAGCTCTAAATAAGCGCGAATTTTATCATCGCTAGGCACCTGGAATTGCTGGTTAGCAAACCCCCAAAGGTCAACTAATGGGGCAACGGTAATATCAAAGACCCCTTGTGTAAGCCGATAAAACTCCAGAGATTTTTTTATAATGTAAAACGTATCCGGGCTTACTTTTAATTTTCCTAACCGATTAAGCCGGGAGACTTCGCTATTGGGGATATATTTACTAAGTAACTGTTCAATCCGGCTGGCCTCTGAAAAAACAATCCCGCTGGCCTGTTTATCGGGCGAGGAAACCTCCCAAAATGTGCCCATTAAAAGGCGGTTGTCGTGATAAAGTTGTTCTGCTTTTAGCGGGAATTTTAAAGGATGCGTGCGTAGGCTGGAATAAATTAAAACGCCGGTCCACCCTAAGATCAAAAAAACAATTAAAAATTTGCGTGTTTTTACGCTAAAGGCCATCAGCTGATTGCGCATAGCTGGATTCCATGGTTTTAACCAAATCCAGAAGAAACCGGTTGGCCGGCACATCAATACCTAGCTCTTGGCCTAAGCGCACAATTACCCCGTTAATAAAGTCGACCTCGGTACGTTTTTTTCTTAATACATCCTGAAGCATCGAGGAAAGATTTTCCTGGGTGCCTTCACAAACCGCTTCCACCTTGGCTAGCGGATCATCAAAAATCAATTTTATACGTTTTCTTTTGGCAATCCGCGCCCCTTCGGTGACGGCATCCCTTAAAATTCTTCGGGTACCTTCGTATTCGATAAGCTTGCCGTTGGGCAGCCGCGTAATAGCCGAAAGAGCGTTAATTCCCACGTTAATAATTAGTTTGCTCCAGAGCAGGCTTTTGATATCGCGTGACATTTTACATTCCAAGCCGACCTTGTTAAATATTTCGCGGATAGAGCGCAATTGCACCGGGGTTTTGCCGTCAATGGCCCCGATAATCGTTTCTCCCCGGCCGGCGTGGCGAATTCTACCGACAGCAATTAAAGTTGCCCCTTCATTAGTCACCCCGGCGATAACTCTTTCTTGGCCCAGGAGCTCTGCAATAATCTCCAGATTGCCGATACCGTTTTGGAGGGTTAAGATTTTGGTCTCGGCAGCCAGCAGCGGCTTAATTTGTTCAATGGCTACTTTAGTCTGGAAAGATTTAACGCAGACAAGTATTAAATCAGCCTGGCCGATATCTTGGGGATTGGCCGTAGCTTTTGGTTTTGATTGCCAGCAACCGCTGGAGCCCTCCAATGAAATCCCGGACTCCTGAAGCTGCGCCGCACGTTCCTTGTTTTTATCCAACAGCCAAATTTCTTCTTTGGATTTAGCTAAATA
>JAZDLL010000044.1:0-8331 GCA_043802105.1 Candidatus Omnitrophota bacterium | reverse complement strand
CGGCAAAATAAAAGACAGATAATATTGCAATTACAGTAATTGTGAATTTGGGCGGGAATCGATTATTCATGTCTGATAATTATTATATACATTAAAATGTACTCGTCAAGAACAATTTGAGCTCCTTGGTTTTAAATCTAGTGAAATTGAACACCTTGATTCTAAATCTAGTGAAACCACATCGAATATAAAAAATTTGTTAACAAATTTTTTATGGTTATAAGATGGGGTCCAAGCCTCCCTAAATGATCGCATCCATCGTTAATGCCGGATGAGCCACCTGTTTTAAAAACACTAAAAGATCTTCCAGGTTAGTAGCCACTGATTCATCGGCAATCTTATCTAGTAAATCCGCCTGTTGCGTCTCTTGAGCCCTGGATTTTAGTTTCTCTCCTAAAATTTCTTTTAATTCCTTAGGCATCCAGACCACTCTGGCTAATCCGCCTTCGGCCGAAATAAATTTTTTACTTAAAATATATAATTTACCCACTCCCAAAAACCCCGGAGTCTGCACCCCGCCCCCCACTGAACCGGCTAAAGTCGTAAAACTCATTCCGCAAGGGGTGCTACCGGAGTAATCCCGGTGCACCAGCATTACTCCGTTAGCTTCAGGGATGATCGCCACAATACATTCAAAACATCCGCAGGAGGATTGCGGCCCATCCATCAATGAATACATGCTTACCGCTTCAATGGTCTGATTAGACTTTTGCTGCACGAATGAATTTATATTATCCCATTGGCCTAACCTGGCGTCCAAAAGATTACCTTTGGGAATCGGCTGATTCGGGCCGCTGGGAATAATCTCAAAAGAAGCCTTAGCATCCAGCCAGGAGTATGCTCCGCATAAACCTAAGCGCTCCGGAGTAACCACGCAAACATGGTTGGGAGCAAAGGATTGGCATAATAAACAGGAATAAAATGTATCGACGCTCTCATCAGTCATCCCGGCTAAACGCTCATCGCGTTGATTATAAACTTGCTGGGCGCCCAGCGAAATCCTAGAAATATCCTCCTGATTGGTATAAAGCTTAACCTGCACCTTATCCACAATCGCCCCATACTCCGCATGCAACATCGCATGTAAAATAATCCCCAAATGCTTAAGCCTAAAACCTTGCTGATAAGCATCTTTGGATATTCTAATCCAAAGCATATCGCGCTGGCCCATATGCATCAGGCCCATACAGTAGTTAACAAAACGGTGGATCTGCCTCTCTAGTATCGGTTCAAAATCTTTTTGCATTTTACGGCCAAAAACATCCACCACCAGCGCCAAAGGTAAAGATTTGCTTCCTACAGGCAACTGGTCAATATCCGGGCCGATCAACTCCACATTGCCATCGGTAATACTGGTCTGGTCGCCAGAAGTTAAAAATTCAATCGCGCTGCTCGCCTTGCCTCCGAACTCCACCGCCAATTGTTCCTTGCGTACACGTTCCCCTTCAAAAGCGGCAGCGTAAGGCACAGGAACTGCCACCTGCGACATTTTAACTTTAATTCCCCGCGTCAAAATACATTTAGCAGGTAATTTCCGATAATCCTGCTCAGTAACTAAGGCCTCAAACAGTGTAGTATCCAGCTTGCCTAATTGCGGCACCTCTAAATCCGTAATTATAGGTATCCCGAAAGCCAAAACCCCTAAGCCGGTGGCCACTAAAAGCCCATCCACATGGCCAAGCAAGAGGACAAACGCCGGAACACGGTTGCGGATATAATCGGATATCTGTTCCCATTGTCCGGCTTTATTACCGCCGTAAATTAAAGGGGCACGCACCGCAAAATTAACCGCATAAATCGCCGAAAGGTAATCATCTCCTAAGGCTACGATATAATTTTCTAAACCTAGCCCAACCCCCTGGTTTTGAAGTTGCTGCCTAAAAGTATTTCCATTAACATTGCCCGCCAGCAAACTAACAATACTCTTGGATTGAAAATCACGGATTAATTCTACCGCGGATTGTTCATCTTTAGCCGGGCCCAGGATTACCGCAATTCCCGCGATCCTTCCGTCAACCAATTGCAGCCCCAGTGAACGCAAAATCTTATCCGGAATAAAACCCAATCCCTCGACAGGATGCTTTTGATTGAACACGGCTAAGGCGGCTAAAATCTCTTCGCAAATCAAAGTAGCCACGCCTTTATTCAATAAACCATCCTGGCTCTTAACAAACAAACCGCTAGCGGCAGCCTGATTATTTGCCAGAGCCTGCGCCGCAGCAATTGCCGCTGAACAATCTTGCAGATTTTTTACTTCAATCTTCAACAGAGCATTGATTAAAGGTAAATAGTAATTGGTTTCCGGAAACTCAATCTTTGCCTCCTGGCCTCGCTGGCTGATGGCGCTCGCTAAAGATTGACGCGTAAGACTCAATACTTCTAGCGTTCCTTGCGTTCCCAGCTCAACCAGTAATTGCGGCACGATAAGTGCGGAAACCTGATCTCCAAGAAACTGCGTCATTGTTTTATCCACAAAGATAACTAAACATACTCCGATAGCTCTACCGTCTTTAAACTTAACCGCCTCCGCCCTGCCCTCGCCGACAATCTCCTGAAGCGGGCTATTAACTACCTGGATGCCTGCAGATAATTCGCTCGCGGATTCCTGAGCGCTTACCAGCTTAACCGCAACTTTATATTTTTGGCAAATTAATTTTGCTAATCTAAATGCTGCCTCGGCTGGCCCGTCAATACAAACAGTATCATTGATCAAATAGGTATCTAATTTTTTAAGATCCTCTTCGCAGCTGATTAAAACCACTCCTTTTTTTCTGGCTCCGGGTATCTGCGGTAAGTTCAATGCCATTATAATCCACTCGCCTCCAAAACCTTAGGCACAATGGTATCCCAGCCAATAGGCATAATATGGATTCCCCGGCACATAGGTTTTAACTGCTTAATTAAACGGCTGGCAATCTCTATGGAAGTAGCGACTTTATCTTTACTTTGCTGCATCTGTTGTATCAAGTTTTCCGGCACGGTTATCCCGGCGACATTCTTATTCATGTAACGCGCCATAGCGGCGGACTTCAATAGAACAATGCCCGCCATAACCGGAACCTTAACCTGTTTAATCTTAGAGATGAAGTTCTCGAAAGTCTTCAGATCAAAAACTGCCTGAGTTTGAAAGAACTCCGCTCCGGCGGCAATCTTTTTTTCCATTTTCATAATCTGAGGAACTAGGGGGTCTGAGCCGGGATTAACTACTGCCCCTACGCAGAATTTGGGCGCAGTACCTTTTAATGCATGGCCTTGCATATCAAAACCAGTTTCCAGCTTTCTGACTACCTGCAATAGCTGTACTGAGTCTAAATCAAAAACCGGCTTAGCCTGTGGATGGTCTCCTAAGCTAGGATGGTCACCGGAGGCAATTAAAATATTCTGGATTCCTAAAGCCGCAGCCGAAAGTAAATCTGACTGCAAGGCCAGGCGGTTACGGTCACGACAGGTTAACTGGTAAATCGGCTCAAAACCTTTTTGTTTAAGCAGAAAACTTACGGTTAATGACCCCAAACGCATCACAGAGCTCTGCAGGTCCGTAACATTAATGGCATCTACTTTGTTACGAATAAGCTCAGCATCCTGCAATAACCGATCAGTATGAATCCCTTTATCCGGACCAACTTCAGAAGTAAGTAAAAATTTCCCTGACTGTATTTTTTCTTTAAAAGTCATTTATGATCTAGTTTAGCGGCTGGCTGGGTTAAGCCTTTAAGATTGTTGCACTTGGGTTGCCTCCACCAAGTTACGCATTAAAATAGCTACCGTTAACGGGCCCACCCCTCCCGGCACAGGAGTAATATAGGAGGCGCGTTCCTGGGCTGCCGAAAAATCCACATCCCCTACAATTTTATCATTTATGCGGTTGATACCCACATCCACAACAATCGCACCCTCTTTGACCCATTCACCTTTAATCAGGCCCACCTGGCCGACAGCCACAATCAGCACTTGAGCTCTCTCTACATGCTCCTTTAGTTTTCCGGCTTGGCTGGTAGCGATATGACAAATGGTCACGGTGGCAAACTTTTCCAATAAAAGCATGGCCAACGGCTTACCCACAATCTCGCTATGCCCAACCACCACCACTTCCTTACCGTATAAATCCACTCCGGTAGAATTTAATAGCTCCATTACGGCATTAGCTGTACAAGCGACAATTCTGGCCCGGCCAAAAAGCACTTTACCAATATTAGTCGGATGCATACCTTCGACATCCTTATTGGGCAGGATAAACTCACAAACTTTCATATAGTCGATACCCTGAGGCAGAGGAAGCTGCACAATAATACCGTTAACCGAAACATCGGCATTCAGTTTAAGCACAAAATCAATTAATTCATCCTCAGAAATATTCCCAGCCAGCTGATGCAGTTTATAGATTATCCCGAGGCTGGCGGCAATTTTGCTTTGAGACTTTACATAAGCCACTGCACTAGGGCTGTCTCCCACCAAAATACTGGCCAAAACCGGAGCCTGCTTTAAACCCTGTATTCTAAGCTTAAGTTTCTCATTAATCTTATCCGCTAAAACTTTACCCTCTAATAACTTTCCCAACGCTATCCTCCGTATTTTTGCGAATCTTAAGAATAATTTTATACATCTGATCCAGCTCTTTTTTAGTCTGGCGAGTAGGTTTGGTATCAGACAAAATTCTTAAATTAACCTGTGCATTAAGACGCGCGGAAACAAAAGCTGACTCTAAAAAAACCGCGGCGACCGCCACATCACTAATTAAATTAACGTTGCCCTTGGTAATCAGCGGCGGGCATAATTTAGCTGCTTGGCAACAAAGCCGGGCAAGCTTAAGCGGCACGGCCAATGCCTTTTTAATATTTTTACTCTGATAGGCCGACACATCCAAATCCACCAGTTCTAAAAAATGTTTTCTTAATTTTTCGGACTCAACTAACGTGGCCTTTAGCTCTTTGGCAAAAACCGCATACCTGGGTTTACCTAGAGTAAAATTAACCACCATACTCACTAAACTTACCCCCATCGCCGCATTAAAAGCCGCAGCCGATCCACCCCCCGGAGCAGGAAGCCTGGCAGCCAGGTCATTTAAGTATTTAGTCAAGCTTTGATTTTTATATTTCATAATTTTAAATTGTAAAGTTTGCGCTTAATTCAAAAGCATCCGTAATTAAAGTTATCTGGGGTTGACTATTTACATACAAAATCCCAAGTACGTCAAAACGCGCCGGGTGCTCCAAAAGCTTATGCAACTTTAAATAACTAACCGCAACTTTACAGATCTGTCTTTGCTTACTGATGGAAACCGCTTCTTGAGGAGCTCCCAGATTAAGCGCGTGCCGTCCCTTAACCTCTAAAAAACAAATTACTCCATTAAGCTTAGCAATAATATCAATTTCGCCAAATTTATTTTTATAGTTGCGCTCAAGGATTTTATATCCCCGGGCTTTTAAAAAATTGGCGGCGGCATTTTCAGCCGCTTTTCCAAACTCTAAATTTCTTGCAGGCACCTTAAAAAACTCTTTCTATGGATTGCGATCGGCCCTTTTTCTTTTAAAATATCCCGATGTAACTGCGTAGGATAACCTTTATGCCTAATAAATTCATATTGCGGATAAATTTTATGATAAGCGCACATCATCTGATCCCGCCGCTCTTTAGCAAGAATGCTTGCGGCGGCAATGCTTAAGGATTTACCATCCCCTCCCACAATACTTTGATAAGGCAAATCTAATTTAAAACGCAGGTTGCCGTCAATCAGCACAAATACGCGTTTTAGCTCTCTAGCCGTCAGCTGCTTGGCCAATTGCGCAATCGCTTTATGCATGGCCAGAATGGTCGCTTGCAGAATATTAATTCTATCGATCTTTTGATGGCCGACGGCGGCGATTGCATATAAAGATTTACTTTTTATTTCAAAGAACGCCGCTTTTCTTTGAGCCGGAGTTAATTTTTTGGAATCATCTATCCGATGAATAAATTTAAAATCTTTCAGCAGCACTGCCGCCGCCACTACCGGACCGGCTAAAGGCCCGCGGCCTGCCTCATCTACGCCAATAATTAAATCGTAACCCTTAAGCTTAAACTTTCTTTCGTAAGAGAGCACTACTTGGCTTGCTCTTCTTGGCTTTCAATTTTGGTGGCATGCTTGCCAATCTTGCTCCGTAAATAGTAAAGCTTGGCCCTTTTAACTTTACCCAGGCGGATCGACTCGATGTGATCAATAACCGGAGAATAAAGCGGAAACACCCGCTCCACCCCCTCACCGGAGGAAACTTTTCTCACGGTAAAATTAAGCTTTAAGCCTGATCCGCTTTTAGCAATCACCACGCCCTCAAACGGATGCAAGCGAAATTTATCCGGGCCTTCCGGGATTCTGGTAAACACCTTAATCGTATCTCCGACATTAACCGCCGGCATCTCTTTCTTAGTAAACCCTGCCTCAATTGACTTAATATCCATTACTGTTGCCTCCTTTAAATGAGCAGACAACTTACGCAACGACAGTGACGTAAGTTGTAGGCCATAAGGCCGTCTGCGAATTTGAGCACCTTATGCTCTTGTTTAACGAAATCCTTGCGAGTGAAACGAGCAAGGATTATTCCGCCGAATCGCCAAAACTTTAGAGAGTTTCGGCATAGCTTCTGAGGCGGAACGTTCCTTATTTTTTTAACAAATCCGGCCGCTTAAGCCTGGTCCGCTTAAGCGCCTGAAGTTTACGCCAAGCGTTAATTTTATCATGGTCTCCGGATACCAAAACCTCAGGCACCGGCCAATTTTTAAATTTAGCTGGACGGCTATATTGCGGGTATTCTAATAGATTACCTTCGAATGACTCAAAATTCAAGGAATTTTTATCTCCCAGCACCCCGGGAATCAGCCGAACGATGCTGTCTACCAGTACCATCGCCGCCAACTCTCCCCCGGTTAAAACATAATCTCCAATAGAGACCTCTTCATCCGCTAAGTATTGCCTAACTCGCTGGTCTACCCCTTCATAATGGCCGCAGATAAAAATCAAATTCCGGCATCCGGATAATTTTTTAGCATAGGCTTGATTAAATTTTTTTCCCTGGGGGCATAACAAGATCACTTTAGCCTTAGCTTTAATCTTTTTCCTGATTGCCTCAACTGCCCTAAAAATAGGCTCTACCTGCAGCACCATGCCGCTTCCACCGCCAAAGGGACGATCATCAACTTTACGATGCTTATCCAGAGTATAATCCCTTAAATCATGCGTAAAAATTTTAACCTTGCCTTTAAGCTGAGCCCGCTTGATCATTGATTCATCCAGCACAGCCGAAAACATCTTAGGAAAAATACTAATAATATCTATGCGCATAATTGATTATTATAATTCATTAAAAACATCTGTTTAAACTGGCTGAATTTATCCTCTTTGATCGCCTGACGAATCTGGCGCATTAAGTCCAGAAAGAAATAAACATTATGTAAACTAAGTAAAACCAAACCTAACATTTCTTTGGCGTTGAATAAATGTCTTAAGTACGCGCGGGAAAAATTTTGGCACACATAGCAGCCGCATTTTGGATCCAAAGATCTAAAATCTTCGATATAGACGGCGTTGCGGATAATTACCTTGCCACCGCTGGTAAAAGCCGTGCCGTTTCTTCCGTAGCGGGTAGGAATTACACAATCAAACATATCCACTCCCCGTTGGACCGCCTCCAGTATATCAAAAGGATAACCGATACCCATCGCATAACGCGGCTTATCTGGCGGCAGCAATCTTACCACCAGCTCAATAATATTATATATTAAATTGCTGCTCTCGCCAACCGAAACTCCGCCAATGGAGTAGCCGTCAAAATTCATATCTACTAAACGCCGAGCACAATCCGCGCGTAAATCTTCATAGGTCGCCCCTTGCACAATTCCGAATAATAGACCCAGGGCATCGCCATGAGCAACTTGCGATCTTTTGGCCCAAGCCAGGGTCCTTTCCATGGCCACCCGGGAGGCCTCTTTAGTACAAGGATACTGCACGCACTCATCCAGCGGCATCATAATATCCGAGCCTAGAGTTTCTTGAATTTTAATTACATCTTCGGGCCTAAGAAAATGTTTTGAGCCGTCAATATGCGACTGGAATTCCACCCCTTGATCAGAAAGCTTACGGTAAAGCGCTAAACTAAAAACCTGATACCCACCGCTATCCGTAAGTATCGGTTTATTCCAGCTCATAAATTTATGCAGTCCTTGGGCTTTTTTAATGATATCCATTCCCGGTTTTAAATAGACATGATAAGCATTAGCTAAAATTATCTGCGCGCCTGCCTCGCTGACATCTTTAAACATCAACCCTTTTACGGTAGCATGCGTGCCTACCGGCATAAA
>JAZDLL010000023.1:0-11437 GCA_043802105.1 Candidatus Omnitrophota bacterium | reverse complement strand
CCGCTTGGGTTCTTGGTGTATGCGTGAATTTTTCTCTAAACCCGGACGGATTAATAGAATTATGGAGAGTGATTTTGATCCGCTGGCTAAGCTTTGCTTCCAGGATGTGATGGCCGGAGTCGGTAAATGGGAAGCGGCTGCCACTAAAGGGGAAGTACAAATATAAACTTTACGGGTCCTGTCTTGGGTATTTTCTAGCGCTAAACGCGCTGCGAAAATACCCAAGCCACCCGTAAAGATAAAGATTACTAATAATTCTTGTAGCTGGGGGGAGGCGAAATGGATACAAAAATAAAAATAAAAGAAGTTTTGAGCAATTTATTAAAAGTAAAAATTGAGGAACTAAAAGACGGCTCGACTTTAGTTGACAGCATCGGCGTAGATTCTACGGAGATGGTGGAGTCGGTGATTGCTTTAGAAAAATCATTCGGGGTCAAGCTTAGCCCAAAAGAGATTACTAAAAACTCAACGATTAATGATATTGCCAGCAATATTCAATCAAAATTAGTAAAATGAAAATAGTGGACTTAAGCTTGCCCATTGATGAGTCGGCTTTTGAAGTGCACAAGGTGGATATCGAGCGGATAAGCCATCGGGCCGGGGTAGATAAATTTAACCGGGTGATTATGGGCAAGACCCTCTGGGGTAAGATAAAATACGCTCTTGGGCAGCGGATTGTGAAAAAAGAACAACTGCCTGATGAAGAGTTCCTCTCTTTAGAGATTGTGCATGCGCCGGTACACATCGGTACACATCTGGATTATTCTTTTCATTACGGATCTTTATCCGAGAACCGCGCTTCCAAGACCGCGGATGAGATTCCCCTAGAGTATTGTTATCAGCCCGGGGTAAAGTTGGACCTGCGGGATAAAAAGCCCAATGAAGTAATTAAAGAACAGGATATCCGGGAAGCTTTAGCCAGAATTAATTATCAACTTAAGCCTTTGGATATTGTATTATTGCACACCGGGGCAGATAAATTATACGGCGGGGCAAGGTATTTCTCGGATTATCCCGGGATAGACCCTTCGGCGATCGAGTATTTGCTAGCCAAAGGAATTAAGATTTTTGGCGTTGATACCATGGGAATTGACCGGCCGTATAGATTCATGCTCAGCGAGTTCCTGAAAACCAAAGATCCGAAAACATTTTATCCGGCGCATTTTCTCGGTCGTAAAAAAGAATTTATTCATATTGAGCGGTTGGCTAATCTGGAGAGATTGCCGGATTATGGATTTAAAATCATTTGTTTTCCTATACGCATAAAGAAAACTGGCGCAGCTTGGGCCAGGGTAGTTGCTCTCTTAGACTAAAAGTTAATATTAGGAGGATAGAATGGGGCATACCTGTAATTCCATAGTTATTAATGCGCCGTATGATTTAGTTTTCGATATCTCTAATGACATCCCGCGTTGGACAGAACTATTTGGTACGGAATATAAAAAAGCAGAGTTGGTTAAAAAAGAGGCCGATAAGATTACCTTCCGTTTAACTGACGAAGATGATAAGTCCTGGCAGTCCTGGAGGCTGCTTTTTAAAGATAAGTATTTTACTTATTCTCAGCGGGAAACGCCGCTGTTTCCTTTTGAGTATATGAAGATTATCTGGCTTTATACATCTAAGCCGGAAGGGATTGAGTTGACCTGGATTCAGCATTTCCAGATGGATAGTAAAGCTAAATTCAATGATCAGCAGGTCGAAGGATTCATTAATGAAGGTTCGCAGCATAACCTGAAGATCTTTAAAGAGATTATTGAAAAAGAAGCGGCTAAGTGAGCACAGTCACCTTTATTATCCTTTGTTTAGAAGGAGCGGTTTTATCTTTTAATGTCGCGGCCAGCGCCGCACTGGTTCCTTCGATTGCCGCCAGTTTCGGTCTTTCTCAATTTGTGGTCGGTAAAATTATCTGGCTCTATATGCTTCCTTACGGGTTGGCTGCCCTCCTTTATGGGCCGCTGGTGCGTCTGTTGGATGCCCGTAAAGTTGAGCTGTTTTGCATCTTTATGTTTTCTCTGGCTAATCTTTTAGCTGCCGGAGGTTGTAAAATTGAGATCCTGTTTGTAGCCAGGTTTATGATGGGATTATTTGGCGCTTCCGTCATTCCTTTAGGCTTGATTTTGATCGCCAGGCACTTAGAACCGGCCAAACGTGGACGTTATATCGGTTTATTTTTTGGTTCAACCTTTGTGGCCTCATTATTAGGTTTATTCTTAAGCGGAATAATCCGCTGGAGAATGATCTTTCTCATTCCGGCAGTCTGCGGGTTTATCCTCTGGGTTTTTATGTATTTTTATCTGCCCAGCTTTAAAGAAAAAACCCCACAGTTTCGCATCGGTTATGTAGAAGCTTTTAGAAGCAGAAAAGTAGTCATGCTCTTTGGTTATATTTTCTTGATCAGCCTGATCTATCATGCGGTCCAGCAGTGGCTGGGGGTCTATTTTTCAACCCAGATGTATCTCAACCAGTTTGTGATCAGTATGCTGATCACCCTCACCAGCTTAAGCGGTGTGTTCGGAGAGATTTGGGGAGGTAGGCTGGCAGATTCCATTGGCCGGTTCAGGGTGGTAAATTTAGGTATTTTCTCGATGGTGTTGTGTATATTCCTGCTCTTGATAAAGATGCCTTTGGGTTTGCTGGCCTTAGTTATGATTATCTGGGGATTGGGTTGGACCTTTAATCATGTGGGTTTATCCACCATGCTTACGGATTTGCCACCCACTCTTTTAAATGAAGCCGCCAGCCTTAATAGCGCTGTGCGTTTTATTTCAGGAGGCATCGGGGTAAGCCTAGGCGGTTTAATTATGCAAAAGAGTTTTGCTTTGGGGTTTTCAGTTCTTGGCTTAGGGTTAATGATTCTATTAATGTTTAGTCGCTTGGCTAGAAATAAAATATAGGAGGAGCACTATGAGTTCAGAGTTGAAAGGAAAAACAGCGATTGTTACCGGCGCCAGCCGTGGGATTGGGAAGGCTTTGGCTTGCACTGCTGCGAATCTAGGGATAAATTTAGTTATTGGTGCACGCAACTTGGCCCCCTTAAAGGAAACCGCCGAAGAGATTACTAAAAAATATAAAGTGCAGGTTTTACCGGTGGCTTGCGATGTAACTAAATTAGAAGACCTGGAGAATTTGGTTAAAAGTGCCAAGGACAAGTTTGGTAAAGTTGATATTTTGATCAACAATGCCGGGGTGTCCAGCCAGTATCCTTTTCAGGATCAGCCCATCGAGGATTTCGAAAGGTTAGCGCACACCAATTACCTGGGTTATGTCAGGCTTATCCGTCTGGTGATTAATGATATGATCAAGAATAAGGGCGGAGCGATTATTAATATGGTTTCCGGCTCAACCTTATGTGATCCGCTGCCCAGAAATTTTATTGTTTACAGCTCACTTAAAGTGGGTTTGCGGGCATTTTCTAAAGGATTATTTTGGGAGTTGCGTGACAAGGGGATTAAGGTAACTTCAATATTACCCGGAGTAACCGATACGGACTTAACCGGGAAATTGAATGAGATTACCACTGACACCTCGCGTTTAATGACTACAGAGGCAATTGAGAATGCCGTGCGTTTTGCTTTGACGGTGCCGGCTAATGTTTGTCCCTTAGAGATTGCGGTAATTAATCAACAAACACCCTGGACTGCTCCGGTGATTCCGTTTGAGCAGAAGCATCCGGGCAAATAGGATTGCCCGGTGCGCGCTCGTGCGCTGCATCCGGGAAAGTAACGGAGGAAAGATGAGAAAGGTATTTTTTCTAGTTGTAGCGTTGGGGTTATTTTTATCCGGGAACTGTTTAGCACAAGGCGATAATTTATTGCTTGATGATTTTGAGATGGCCGTTTCCGCAGGGCCGGAGGGTACGGTTGATTTTGGCTCAGGTAATGGTTCCAGCGTCCAGGTTACCGCCGCTACTGATATCAAGAATAGTGGTAATCAGGCGTTAAAGGTAGTTTATGAGGCGGTGGGCGGAGGTTATATCTATGTGGCTCGCGGCTGGGGCCTGGATGCTAAGAACGCTAACTGGTCAATTAAGCCTTCCGATATTAAATGGGAAGAATACAGCGGGATTTCTTTTTATATTTATGGAACAGATTCTAAAGCAAAAATTGCCTTTGATATCAAAGACAATGGCGGTGAGATCTGGCGTTTTGTAACTGATGATGATTTTGTCGGCTGGAAAAAAGTAGTGGTTAGTTTTGACAAATTTATTGTGCGCGATGATTGGCAGCCGATGGATGCCGAGAAAAACGGAGTGCTGGATTTTCCGATTAAGATCTTCCAGTTTGAGCCGCTCCCCGGAACAAAAGGTACCCTGTATTTTGATACGGTAGAATTAGTGAAGAAATAGTTTGAGGATTTTGTCGGATTTTTGCACAAGGGGGTAAAGATGGATAATCAGGACGCTAAGAATCTCAAGAAACGCTATTTTATCTGGTTGTATAAAACTACCAAAGAGGCGTTCGATAAGTATGAACGTAAGTTTACCCAGACGGAAATCGATAAGGATATTTTGCAGGAAATCGAAAATGCCCTGATGGGTTCTTATCTGCCCCATGAAAAAGCCGAGTTGGAAAAGTTGGTAAATAATTTCCAGGAATATATCTCGACTAAAGAAAAAGCCTGTTTGGAATTAAAATATCAGGGCTTAAGGACAAATCCGGAGTTTATTTTTCTGGATGTCAAGCTTAATGCGATTGAGAAATTAATTGTTAAAGAGCTCGGCCGCAGGCAATTGGCAGAGATCAAAGCCCTTTATGAAAAAGAGATGGCCCTGCGGATAATGCGGAGCACGGAACATTAATGTTAATTGACGCACATAGCCATTGGCTGCCGGATGAAATAATCTCTAATGCCCACTTTTTTCATAAAGGCTGGTCGGATATTGAGGCGCAGCTTAAGGCGATGGATGACTCAGAAATTGACCGGGCAGTTTTAAGTTATCCGACAACCGATGCGCATTTAAAATTAGGCAGCATTAGTCAGGTAGCACATATTTATAATGATAATGTGGGTAAGATTTTAAAAGCTTATCCGAAAAGGTTTATCGGTGCGGCGGTTTTACCGGTCGATAATGCGATAGATATGCTAGAGGAGCTAAAGCGGGCAATTAATGAACTGGGGTTTAAAGCAGTTTCTTTGGCCTCCAGCTATAATGGTGTTTACTTAGATGATAAGATGTTTTTACCTGTTTATAAAGAAGCAGAGCAACAGGGGTTGCCGGTTTTTGTGCACTCCCAGATTGTAAATCCGATAGGCTATGAGCGGGTTAAAGATCCTCTGCTTACTCCGGTTATAGAATATGTTTTTGATACCACGATTTCCGTGGGCAGGCTTTTAATGTCAGATGTTTTGCGGCAGTATTCTAAAACAAAATTTGTTTTTGCCTATTTTGGCGGGGCAATCTGTTATTTAAAACAGCGTTTTGATGCCACGTATCAAATGCTGCGGGGAATGAATTTTGTTAAAGATCTGCAGGCCTTGCCGTCAGATTATTTTAAGAATATTTATGTGGATACTAGCGGGGATACCACTAAAGCTAATTTCTTATTAAGTTTGGATTTAATGGGGCCTAAACGCATTCTGTGGGGAAGCGATTGGCCCGCCAAACAGGATATTGGTGCAGGCATTAAAGCAGTACAGGATTTAGAAATATCCCAAGAAGATAAGCAGAATATCTTGGGGGGTAATTTAGCAAAGCTGTTTGCTCTTTAATAATTTAGCGTCTACTGTCTTATCTGGGCTTTCTCGGGAACGCTCGGCGCGCCCCAGCGTGTCGCGCCTTCGCTCGGGTCGGCTGCGTCGCTCTCGCTGACTTTGTATTTATCCGGCGAACCGTGCCCGCTCCTTGCCTTTACGTCCCTCGAAATCCCAGTCAATCCAGCAGACGATATATTAAGAAATAGCCTATAGATATAACAACAGATCTATTACTACTAAAGAGGTGCTTATGTGTTTTATAAAATGGTTTTACAGTGAAGACGAGTGTAAAAGTTTAGCATATAGACTTTATGAAGGGCGGAATAGAGAACCGGGACACCAAGAAAAAGATTATTTGGAAGCTAAAAGAATGATAAAGGGCAGGGTTTGGGCTGGACTATTTTATTTAGCCCTAGGGTTTTTATTAGTAAAATCGGCCAATCAGCCAGATGGGCGTTTTTTCAATCTTATTCGTCAAATATTTGCAAATATGATTAATTTTGTGATAAATCGTCCAAATATAAATGATATTTATATTTGGTGTGTTGGTTGGGCTGCGGTAGGATTGGGCGCTGGGTTGATTAATACTAGAATACGTCCATATAAGATTTGGTGGTTGCAACATATTGGTTATTGTGTATTTGTGTTATTTATTGTTTCAGCTTTGGCATACGCTATTCCGGTCTATATTGATAATAATGCATCCTCCGATCGATTTTATTTATTATCAATGCTTATTGGATTAATTGGTGGTTTTTTTGGCGATACACTTAATGAAACTGTAAAAAATTTACTGAAATTTCCAAGAAGTTAAAAGAAGGTTTGATATAAAAAGGAGATAATTAACATGCAAATGCAGAAAGAGGTTCATTTAACGGGAAAAGATTTAACGGCGATGGTGCAGCTAAGGCCTCAGGATGTGGGTAAATATGCGATTGTGCCCGGGCCGCGGGACCGGCTGGATGTCTTAATGAAAAAAATAGAAAATCCGGTACGTAACTTTTCTTTTATGGAGTACACCATGTATACCGGTACCTATGAGGGGATTAAGGTTACCGGGATTAACGGTGGAAGATTTTCTACTGATACCTCAATTACTACGGAAGTAATGTGCAATGCGGGAATTCAAAATATTATTCGCGTGGGTACTTGCGGATCGCTGGATGAGAATATTAAAGTCGGGGATTTATTTGTGGTGGATGAGGTGATCCGCGGCGATGGGGTAACTCCGTATTATGTGGATAAGGATTTTAAGACAGTCAGCGACAAAAAACTTTCTGATCTTTTATTTGAAATTGCCAAAGGTATGGGTTTAAATGTGCATCGCGGCAAAGCCTGGACTACGGATGCTTTATTGCGTGAAACCCGCGAGATTGTGGAAGCCAAGCGTAAAGAAGGCGCCCGGGCAGTGGATATGGTTTCTTCAACGCTGCTGACCATTTGCCAGACCTATAATATCAAAGCCTGCTCAATATTAGCCGTAAGTGACAATGTGGTTACCGGTGAAATGGGTTTTATGAACCCACTTTATTATATGGCCGAAGGGAATTTAATTAAAATTGCTTTAGAGTTAGTGAAGAAGTTAGAAGGTAAATAAATCAATTTTGCGGGTCCTGTCTTGGGTATTTTTCCGCCGCAGGACGCGGCTCCAAAATACCCAAGCCACCCGCAAAAGATAAAATTATGAAATTTTCTCCGTTATTCTGGCCGATACAATTAAAAGGCAATACTATTTATATTCTGGATGAAACTCAACTGCCCCAGAAGCTTACCTATATCAAGGCTAATAACTATCAGCAGGCATGCCAGGCGATCAAGCAGATGAAAACCCGCGCCGTGGGCCAGGTGCTTTTAGTAATGTACACTTTTCTTTTAAGCCAACGGCAGAATAAAAATCTGGCTAAGGTTGCCGCCGCCATCAATGCTACGCGGCCGACATTGTCATTCAAGTTCTTAACCGACATGGTTTTGGGGTTAGAAAAAAGCGGCGCGCCGTTGGAGAAAAACATCTTAGGTTTTTTAGAGATGCTTAAAGCTAAGCGTATCCAGCAAGCCAGACAGATGGCCAAGTTGCTTAAAAACGAGGATGTAATTCTTACTCACTGCAATCTTAGCGGATTAATGCCGTTAATCGCTCAGTTTGCCAAGGAGCAGGGTAAGAAAATAAGTTTTTATGTGACTGAGACCCGGCCGTATTTGCAGGGTTCTCGGCTGACGGCCTGGGAGATTATGCGCGCAGGGTTCGAGGTGACGATTATTACGGATAATATGGTGGCCTATTTATTATCATTAGGCAAAGTGACAAAAATTATCGTGGGCGCGGATCATTTAACTTTAAACGGGGATATTGCCAATAAAATCGGGACTTACCAGATAGCAGTCGTGGCTAAATATTTTAAGATACCTTTCTATGTAATTTGTCCTCCGGCCTCAAAATTAAAAACCGGTAAAGAAATTAAAATTGAGATCCGTCCGCCGGATGAACTTAAAATTTACCAGGGATTACATTTAGCGCCTAAAGAAGCTAAGGCCTATTACCCGGCTTTTGATGTTACGCCGGCAAAGTTGATTACCCGGCATATTTATTTGGAGGTTTAGGTGACTGAACAGGAATTGCGGCTAGAGATTATTCAGGTGGGTAAGAGGCTTTATGAAGGTGGGCTGGCGGTAGCTAAATCCGGCAATCTCAGCGCGCGCCTGGACCGGGAAAATATTTTAATTACCGTTAGCGGATCATTTTTAGGCCAGCTAAAAGAAAATGATATCGTTAAAGTAAATTTAGAAGATGGTAAATTTACCGGAGATCTCAAGCCCAGTTCAGAGCTGCCTTTACACAGTTTAGTTTATAAAAACTTTTCTGCCGGAGTGGTTGTGCATTGCCACCCGCCTTTGGTTAATGGGTATTTTGCGGTGGCTAAAACGCTTAAAGCAATGAGCTTTGAAACTAAATTTTATCTGGGGGATATCCCAGTGATTCCTCAGGAAACCCCAACCGTCACGCAGACGGCTCCGGTAATTGCCGCTTTAAAGACAAGTAATCTGGTGGTTTTAAAGAATCACGGGACAGTGGCGATGGCGGATAAATTTCAGGATGCCTTAAGCATTACCGAAGCCCTGGAAGAAGCGGTTAAAAGCGCGGCTATTGCCCGCCTATTGGATAAAGATGTCCTGGATGATCTAGATACTGCTTTAAAAGATGATTTAAAACGTACTCAGCCGGTTTATCGGATGTTTAGTTTAGAGCATATTCAGGCCATCGTGGATTTAGTCAATCAGGATGAGTTTATTGCCCAGAAAGGTAAAGAGCTGGACCTTACGGTAAAATTAGCGATCAAGCTTGATGATAGCGGGGCGGTCTTTAAATTTAATTTCGAAAAAGGAAAGATCATAAAATTAGATACGGATGGCAATGCTCCTTTTGTTATTTCTGCTGTGGCGCCAGTCTGGGAGCAGGTATTTTTAGGCAAGCTGGACTCATTTGTGGCGGTTACTCAAGGCAAGATGAAATTAAGCGGCCAATTAGGCCAGCTTTCCAAATGGTATGTCCCCTTTAACCGGTTGTTTGCCTTATTTAAAGAGGTGAGGATAAAATGAGCTCCAAATGCCCGCTTTATATAAACGGCCAGTTTATGGAAACCTTGGAAAAACAGAATATTATTAATCCTTCCACCGGCAGAGTAATTGCCGAGGCTTCTTTGGCTTCGATTAAAGAGGTGGAGCTGGCGATATCCAGCTCCCGGGAGGCTTTTGATCATGGGCCCTGGCCGCAGTTTTCTTTAACTGAGCGTAAAGAGTTTATTTTTCGGATTGCCCAGGGTATTCTGGATAATGCCGAGTTGCTGGCGGCTCTGGAAACGCAGAACACCGGTAAGCCGATTAAAGAGACTACTTTTATGGATATTCCTTCCAGCGCCAAAACTTTTGAATTTATAGCGAATAATTTTATTGATTATTTGGGTAATGAAGAAATCAATGTATCTGCGGATATTAAAGCCAAGTTACTTCGCGAACCAATGGGAGTGGTTGTTTTAATTATTCCCTGGAATTATCCGCTGCTGATTGCCTGTTGGAAATTAGCCTCAGCATTAGCTGCAGGCAATACGGTTATCTTAAAACCTTCCAGCCTTACTCCGCTTACGGCTTTAGAGCTGGGAAAAATTATTCATCAGGCGGGTTTTCCCGCAGGGGTGGTGAATATTATTAATGGCAGCGGAGCAAAAATCGGCCAGGCGCTTTGTGAGGATAAGCGTGTAGATATGATCTCCTTTACCGGGAGCAATGAAATAGGTAAACAGATTCTGCAGTATTCTTCGAAAAATGTGAAGAAGATGATTATGGAGTTAGGCGGTAAATCTGCCAGTTTGGTTTTTAATGATGTGGACCTGGAGGTGGCGGTGAATAGCTCGTTAACCTCTATTTTCTTAAATCAGGGCCAGATGTGCACCGCGATGTCCCGGATTTTTGTGCAGGAGGCAATTTACGATAATTTTCTGGCTAGCTTCGTTCAAAAAGCTAAACGCATAAAATTGGGCTTAGCCGATAACCCCGAGACACAGATGGGCCCCTTAATTAGCGACGCGCAGCGGCATAAAGTAATCGCCTATATCGAGAAAGCCAAAGCCGAGGGGGGCAAAGTAATCTGCGGCGGGCTGATTCCCGAAAACGTAGAATTAAAAAATGGTTATTTTTTCGAACCCACGGTTTTAGTGGATGTCGGCGCGCACTCGCATATATTTAAAGAGGAGGTTTTTGGCCCGGTAGTTCTGATCCATAAGTTTTCAGGTTCAGATGAAGCGGCCAGTTTAGCCAACAGCGTAGATTTTGGTTTGGCCGCCTGCATTTGGAGCAAAGATTTATATTTGGCGCAAGAGTTGGCCGGCAAGCTAAATGCCGGTACGGTTTGGATTAATACTTACGGCATGTTTGACAACCAGCTTCCTTATGGGGGTTTTAAGCAGAGCGGTTTCGGCAAAGAGTTAGGCCGGGAAGGGTTTTTAGAATATATTCGTTTTAAGAATGTCATTTTAGATCAATCTGCCGAAGGTAAGCCGCTAGTCCACTACTGGTATGGATTCTAATGCACCCCGCGCCTATTTGTGTTGCGCGGGTGTTCGCCCGACGGCGAAAATTATGTCAGTATCCGATAGGTAGCGAGGTGCGGGATGGATGTCGTTAAGATATTAGAAAATTGCGCAAAAACTTATGCGCATAAATCGGCGATCATTTTTTGTCAAGAGCAGCTATCTTTCCCTCAGCTGCGAGATAAGGTTTTTGCTCTTGGCCAGGGTTTGCTTAAACTGGGGGTCTCTCCCGGCGATAAGGTGGCGATTTATCTTCCTAATTGGCCGGAATATGTTTTAAGCTATCTAGCTATCTGGTCTATCGGCGCCTGCAGCGTACCTTTAGATTTTATGTTTACGGAAGATGAAATACTTTCCTGCCTGAGCCACTGCGAAGCTAAGATTCTGATCACCAAACATAAAGCCAACCTTTCATTTGCGGCCTTAAAAGCCAGGCTCCCTTTATTAGAGAATATCATTTCCTGCCAGTCAAAAGATGAGCAAGCTTTGAGCTTTGAGGAGTTGATCGCGGCAGAATTGACTCTACCGCCTAAACTTTCGGTCCAGGAAGATGACTGTGCCATAATTTTTTATACCTCCGGCACCACCGGTAAGCCCAAAGGGGTTTTAATCAGTTATGCCCAGTTGGATGCGCCGCCCAAATCCATGGCTTTTTTTGTAAA
>JAZDLL010000014.1:0-48275 GCA_043802105.1 Candidatus Omnitrophota bacterium | reverse complement strand
TACTTCATTTTGCCATATTGCGTTAGTTTTTAGTTGGTTATTGACAATTATTGGTAATCATGGTTTAATACAGAAAATAAATTAGTGGGGAGGTCGCTAAAGCGGCCTGAGAGTTCTGCGTAATGAGCAGATTACCCTAATCACCTGATCTGGATAATGCCAGCGGAGGAAAAGATGTGTAGTCATTTTAACCCTTATGCAGTTGGCATAGGGGTTTTTTTTATGCGTGGTCCGCCTTGGGTTGTTAATATTTTCGGATTTTATATGATGGGCAAAGGCACCCGGCGCTAAGGCGCTTGGCCCAGATAGGTATTGGGCCAGCGTTCGCCACGTGGCGAAAATTGCGCCGGTGTTGTGTCCGTACACAAGGAGGATAAAAGAATGGCATCACAAGAGAAAGTAAAATCAATTATTGCTGAACAGTTGGGTGTAAAACCCGAAGAGGTAACTCCTGAGGCGTCATTTGTGGATGACCTAGGGGCGGATTCCTTAGATACCGTGGAGTTAGTTATGGCCTTAGAGGAAGAATTTGGTATTGAGATTCCTGATGAGGACGCGGAAAAGATCGCTACTGTTGGCGATGCCATCAAGTATATTGATGAAAAAAGCACCAAATAAGATATAATTAATAGCAAATAATCAATTTACCCCGCAATTTAGCTTTTGCGGGGTAAATTTATATTAGTCTAACTATGAAAAAGAGAGTCGTGATCACGGGTTTAGGAATAATTAGTCCGGTGGGCAATGATGTTGCCAGTTTCTGGGAGTCCCTAAAAGAGGGTAAAAGCGCAACTGCATTAACCACCAGCTTTGATGCGTCAGCTTTCGATTCCAAGATTGCCGCAGAAATAAAAAATTTTGACCCTACCCAGCACGGAATTTCTCTTAAAGAAATTAAACGTACGGCCAAATTTGCGCAATATGCCGTAGCTGCTGCTAAGCAGGCAGTTGCCTCTTCCGGGCTTAATTTAGATCAGGAAAATAGAGATCGCATCGGCGTAATTATCGGTTCCGGTATAGGTAGTTTGCATACGATTGAAGAAGAGCATAAAATTTTGCTGAACAAGGGGCCTTCCAGGCTTTCACCGTTTCTTATTCCTATGCTGATCGTAAATGAAGCCGCAGGTTTGGTGGCGATTGTTCATGGGTTAAGGGGCCCGAATACCTGCGTGGCTACTGCTTGCGCTTCAGGTTCTCACGCTATCGGGGACGCTTACCGGGCTATTCTTTACGGGGATGCCGATTTAATGGTTGCCGGAGGTACTGAAGCCTGTGTTGTTCCGACTGCGGTGGGTGGTTTCTGCGCTTTAAGAGCACTTACCACCAGGAATGACGCTCCGGAAAAGGCCAGCCGGCCGTTTGAACGGGACCGTGATGGTTTTGTGATGGCTGAAGGATGCGGTTTGGTGATTCTAGAAACCTTAGAGCATGCGCAAAAAAGAAAGGCTAATATTATTGCCGAGATCGTTGGTTTTGGCATGACCTGTGACGCTTACCATATCACTGCGCCTGATCCTGATGGAGCGGGGGCGGCGGCGGCGATGACGGCGGCCTTGAAAGACGCACAGATGAACCCGGAGCAAATCACTTATATAAATGCACATGGAACTTCTACTAAACTTAATGATAAAATCGAAACTTTATCCATGAAAAAGGCATTTGGAAAATATAGTAAGAAGGTGATGGTTTCTTCGACAAAATCGGTGACCGGGCATCTTTTAGGTGCGGCCGGAGGAGTAGAGTTTGTGGCTTGTTGTTTGGCAATTAAAGACGGAGTTGTTCCTCCTACCATTAATTATGATCATCCTGATCCGGATTGTGATTTGGATTACGTGCCCAATATCGCGCGTAAGACGCAAGTTAGCGCCTGCATGTCCAACTCTCTCGGGTTTGGCGGACACAATGCCTCTCTTATTGTAAAGAAGTTTAAATAAATCCTCATGAGTTATACCATTGCCGAAAAAATACTATTAGCGCATTGCGGCCAGAAAACCATTAAGCCGGGGGAGTTTATCCAGGCGGATGTGGATGTGGCTTTGGCTAATGATATTACTGCTCCTTTGGCGATTGCCGAATTTAAAAAATCGGGTTTTGCGCAAGTTTTTAATAAAAATAAGATTGTTTTGGTTCCGGACCATTTTGCTCCGGCTAAAGACCTCAAAAGCGCCAATCAATGTAAAATTCTGGCGGATTTTGCCAAAGAGCAGAAGATAAAAAATTATTTTGAAGTCGGGCAGATGGGAATTGAACATGCGCTCCTGCCGGAAGCCGGAATTGTCATGCCGGGGGATTTAATCATTGGCGCCGATTCCCACACTTGCACTTACGGAGCCCTGGGCGCTTATGCTACCGGAATGGGGTCTACGGATCTGGCCCGGGCATATATTGATGGTAAGTGCTGGTTGAAGGTCCCGGCCACGCATAAATTTACCTATAAAGGCAAGCTGAATAAATGGGTCGGCGGTAAAGACCTGATTCTTTTTACTATTGGCCAGATTGGCGTAGACGGCGCATTATATAAAGCCATGGAGTTTTGCGGCCCGGTAATTAAGAAATTAAGCATGGACGGGCGTTTTTCGATGTGTAATATGGCCATTGAAGCCGGAGCGCGCGCCGGATTAATTGAGCCGGACGCAATTACAAAAAAATTTGTCGCCGGGTTTAAACGTAAGCCTAAGTTTTATTACTCCGATCCTGACGCCTCCTATGAAAAAACCTATGCATGGGATGTTACGGGACTGGAGCCTTTGGTGGCTTGCCCGCATCTTCCCAGTAACGTTAAGCCGGCCAGTAGCCTCAAAGATATAAAAGTTGATCAGGTAGTAATCGGCTCATGTACTAATGGCCGGATTTCGGATTTGCGTATCGCGGCTTCTTTGCTTAAAGGTAAGCAAGCGGCGCGCGGAGTAAAATTAATTGTATTTCCGGCTACGCAAAAAATTTATTTGCAAGCAGTCAAAGAAGGGTTGGCGGAAATTTTTGTTAAGGCCGGAGGCGTTTTTTCGACACCCACTTGCGGGCCCTGTCTTGGCGGGCATATGGGGATTTTAACTGAAGGCGAGGTGGCCATTGCTACCACCAATAGGAATTTTCTAGGGCGCATGGGCAGCCCTAAATCTTTTGTCTATTTATCTAATCCGGCAGTGGCCGCCGCTAGCGCAATTACCGGTAAAATTACGCATCCGGGACGGATAAAATGATCATTAAAGGTAAGGTCCATAAATTTAGTGACGATATTAATACCGATGATATTATTGCGGCTAAATATTTAGTTTCTACCGATGCGCAGGAATTGGGCAAACATTGTATGGAAACGATTAGCCCAGATTTTTCTCAGGCGGTTAGCCGGGGCGATATAATTGTGGCCGGCAGGAACTTTGGCTGCGGTTCAAGCCGGGAGCACGCGCCTTTGGCGATTAAGGGCTGCGGAGTTTCTGCGGTAATTGCCAAGAGTTTTGCGGCTATTTTTTTTAGAAATGCCATCAATATCGGCTTGCCGTTTTTAGAGTCGGCTGATGTAGATAAAATTAATCATGGTGATCTGATTGAGATTGACCTGACCAGCGGAGTAATTAAAAATTTGACGCAGGATAAAGATTATAAAACACAAGCTTTTCCGGAATTTTTACAACAAATTGTCCAAAGTGGAGGCCTAATTAATTGGGTGAAAAAATGTACAAAATCGCAGTAATACCGGGTGACGGTACCGGACCAGAAGTAGTTAATGAAGGTTTAAAAGTTTTGGCAGTTGCCGGTAAAAAATTCGGTTTTAAATATGAGACTAAGAGTTTTGATTTCAGCGGTAAGCGGTATTTGAAGACTGGCAAGCTTGTCGATGACAATGATGTTGAGGAATTAAAGAAATATAATGCCATTTATCTCGGTGCGGTGGGGGATCCTGATGTAAAACCCGGGATTATCGAAACAGGAGTATTGCTTAAGCTAAGGTTTGCTCTTGATCAGTATATCAACCTGCGGCCGGTTAAGCTTTATAACTCTGCGTATTGCCCTTTAAAAGACAAGCGGCCGGAAGATATTGATTTTGTGGTAGTGCGTGAGAATTCCGAAGGGCTATATAAAGGTATGGGGGAGTTTAAGGATAAGGGAACGGCGCAAGAGGTGGCGATTCAGATTTCTTATAATACGCGCAAGGGAGTGGAGCGTTGTATCCGTTACGCCTTTGAGTGTGCCCGTCAGCGCAATAAAAAGAAAAAGCTGACTCTTTGCGGTAAAACCAATGTATTGACTTATGCCTGGGATCTCTGGCAGCGGACATTTAACGAAGTAGCCAAGGAATATCCGGATGTCACCACGGATTATGCCCATGTTGATGCGACCACCATGTGGTTTGTGAAGAATCCGGAATGGTTTGATGTAATTGTTACAGACAATTTATTTGGGGATATTATTACGGATTTAGGGGCAATGATTCAGGGTGGGATGGGTATCGCTGCCGGAGGAAATATTAATCCGCACGGTGTCTCCATGTTTGAGCCCATCGGTGGAAGCGCTCCGAAATATACCGGTAAAAATGTAATTAACCCTTTGGCTGCGATTTGCGCTGCCGGAATGATGCTGGAAAATTTAGGCGAGGTAAAAGCAGCCCAAGCCATTGAAAAAGCGGTAATCGGGATTGTAAATAAAGACTTAAAATCGCTGGCTGCCGGCAAAATGGGTTACTCTACTACTGAAGTCGGGGACCTGGTAGTTAAAAATTTATAACTATTAGCGGGTCCTGTCGATGACTGTTCCTCGGCCGCATTTACCGGCCTCGGAATCAGTCATCGCCACCCGCTAATCTAAATGTTTTAACAGAGGAGTAGTTTGATGAAAAAATATAATGTAGTGGTAATTGGAGCAGGAGTGGTGGGGATAGAAATGCTGCGGGTTTTAAAGCAGCGGGATTTTCCCATCAATACTTTAAAGGTTTTTGCGCGCTCTACGCGCGATATTAATGTTGACGGCCAGGTGTATTCGGTTCAAGCGATTACTCCTGATGGATTTAACGCAGTAGACATTGCTTTATTTGCCGGAACCGAAGGCGAAAAGGGCGCTGCCGTAACTTATGCTGCCGAGGCAGTAAAAAGAGGGGCAGTCGTTATTGATAATGGCGCGGATTTCCGGATGGATCCGGCAGTTCCTTTGGTGGTTCCGGAAGTTAATGCCAAGGACGTCAAGAAACATAAAGGGATTATTGCTAATCCTAATTGTTCTACTATCCAGATGGTGGTGGCGCTTAATCCGTTGCATAAGAAATTCGGAATAAAAAAGATTATTGTGACTACTTTGCAGGCTTCCAGCGGCGCAGGTATCGGGGCGGTGGAGCAGTTAAAAGAAGAAACGAATTTAATCGCCCTGGGCGGATTTAATAACCTGCACGTTCAGGCTGCGCATAAGCATATGCCGCAGCAGTTAGCTTATAATTGTTTCCCGCATATCGGAAGTTTTGTGGATGGCGATTATACTAATGAAGAGTGGAAATTGGTTAAGGAGACGCATAAAATTATGCATGCGCCAAAGATTAAAATTTCCGCCACTACTGTGCGTGTGCCGGTGAGAACCGGGCATTCTGAGTCAATTTATATTGAAACGGTTAAACCCGTAACCCCGCAGCAGGCCAGGAAAATATTAGCCGGCGCTCCGGGAGTAGTGGTGATGGATGATCCGAAGAATAATGTATATCCTATGCCTAAAGACGCTGAAGGCACGGATGAAACTTTTGTCGGCCGTATTCGTCAGGACGCTTTTAATAAAAAAGGGTTATGGTTGTGGGTAGTGGCGGATAATTTACGTAAAGGTGCCGCCACCAATGCTGTTCAAATTGCTGAATGCGTAATTTCAAGCTCCAAATAGAGTATGATGGCACGCATTATTATGGTTGGCAGGTGCAAAATGGTAAAAAGGCCAGGTCGATTTACCGCAACAGCCAGACTATTCAGCAGGTTTTAGAAGCGGTCCTTAGAAAAATTCTCCAGGAGAATATTAAGCTTACCGTTGCCGGGCGTACAGATTCCGGGGTGCACGCTCTTTCCCAGGTTGCCAATTTTAAAAGTTCATCCCGGATGCCTTTTGAAAGATTACGCTGGGCTATTAATTGCCTGTTACCGCAGGATATTAAAGTAACCCAAATTAAAAATGTAGGTTTAGATTTTAACAGCCGTTTCTGTGCTAAATCTAAGCTTTATCGTTATACAATTTTAAACCGTAAATATTCTTCAGCCCTGCTGGCCAATCGCGTGTATTTCTTTCATCATCATCTTGATCTAGGCCTAATGCGCCGGGAAGCCAAGGCGCTTTTAGGCAGGCATGATTTTACCTCGTTTCAGGCAGCGGATACCAGGACGCGCAACCCTGTGCGTACGATTAAACGGATCAAGGTCAGTAAGGTTAAAGATCTGTTGCAGATTGACATTCAGGCAGATAGTTTTTTGTATAATATGGTTAGAAGTATCGCCGGTACGTTATTAGAAATAGGCAGGGGAAGATTCCCCCAGGGGAGTATGAAAAAAATCCTAAAAATGCGTAATCGCAAGCTGGCTGGCCCGACTCTTCCGGCCAAAGGCCTCTGTTTGATCAAGGTAATATATTAAATTGCGGGGGATTTCCTTGCTCGCTGTGCTCGCAAGGATTTCGCTGTATTTAGAACCAAGGTGCTCAAAATTCGGGCAGATAACTTATGTCGGCTACGCCTCCATAAGTTATGCCCTCATTAAATTAGAAAAAATAGTTTGACTTTGTTTCTTATTCTGGTATACTTACGTTTCTATGAAAAGGACCTATACAGCTAAACCAGAAGACATCAAAAGGAAATGGTATATTGTTGACGCCAAGGGCCAGATCCTGGGAAGATTGGCGGCTAAGGTTGCCGCTATCTTAAGGGGCAAGCATAAGCCTATATTTACGCCACACCTGGATACCGGTGATGGGGTAATTGTAATTAATGCCAGCCAGATTAAAGTCACCGGGCGTAAACTTAAGCAAAAGGTTTATCGCAGGTACTCCGGTTACCCCGGAGGATTGCGTGAGGTAAAATTAGAGGTGCTTTTAGCGAAAAAGCCGACTACCGTTATACATTTAGCGGTGGAGAGGATGCTTCCGATCGGCCCATTAGGCAGAGATTTAATTAAGAAATTAAGGGTTTATGCTGATGATAAACATGATCTGACGGGCATAAAGCCGCTTGTTTTGGAGGTTAAGAGTTAAATGGGTGAATTAACTAAATATAACGCGTTAGGCAGGCGTAAGGAATCAACAGCTAGAGTGCGGATGGAAGCGGGCAGCGGCAAGATAGTGGTTAATGGCCGGCCTTTTGAGAAATATTTCTTGCGCGAAACTGACCGGATTATTGTTTTGCAGCCTTTAGCGCTTACCGAAAGCAGCGGAAAATTTAACATCACCGCTAATCTTACCGGCGGCGGAATGACCGGCCAAGCCGGTGCCTTGCGTTTAGGTATTTCCCGGGCCTTATTAATCGCGGATGAGAATTTTAAGGAAATTTTCCGTAAGAATGGATATTTGACCCGTGATTCGCGGATGAAGGAACGCAAGAAGTACGGCTTAAAAGGCGCGCGTAAACGCTTCCAGTGGACCAAGAGGTAAGCTAAAGATTTTTTTAAATATAATCTTTTTCAAAAAGTCCCGCTCTAGTAAAAGCGGGATTTTTTGTTTATAGAGCATTACGTTTCTGCTAGTTTTCCGTCTTTTGCTTGGCACTTAGTAACATTTTCAGCGGTTGGCTTGGCTTGATTTCGAGCAGGGCGTGGAGGCAAGGAGCGGGCACGGTTGCCCGGCTATTACGAAGCAAGGCAGAGCGACGCAGCCGACCCGAGCGCAGTTGCGGCACGCTGGGCCGCAACCAGCGTCCCTGCGAGAAACAAGACAAGACAGACACGTAATAGTTATATCTTTATTCCGACGAGAAAAAACCTTGACGGAAGTTTAATTTTATTCTATTATAAAGCAATTATCAGCTTAAGCGTCGAGGAGGAAGTATGTTGATCAATGTGGGAATAATCGGGGCAACCGGGCATACCGGAGAGGTGCTGATTGAGCTTTTGCTTAACCATCCTAACGTAAAAATCTGCCATCTTTATAATAGCGGTAGAAACTCGCCCAGCGCTCAGATTATTTCAGATGTTTTCCCCAAATTCAAAAATCGGCTTGATCTGATTTGCAAAAAACCGGATTGGGCAGAAATAAAAAAAGATTGTGATTTGGTGTTTCTGGCTCTGCCGCACACTGTCTCCATGAAATTTGCACCCAAGCTTTTAAGTTTAGGAAAGAAAGTTATTGATTTGAGCGCGGATTACCGGATTAAGAACCATTTGGTTTATGAAAAATTCTATAAGGTAACTCATCAGGATAAAGGCAACTTAAAAGAGGCAATTTATGGGCTACCGGAACTAAATCGGGCAAAAATAAAAACGGCTTCGCTTTTAGCAAATCCGGGATGTTATCCGACTTGCGCGATCTTGTCGCTGGCCCCGTTACTGGCGCTAAATTTAGTGGATACCGATTCCATAATTATTGATGCCAAAAGCGGAGTAAGCGGCGCCGGCAAGAAGCTGGAAAACGAATATTTATTTTCTGAGATCCAGGGTGATTTTCGGGCTTATAAAGTTAATGTACATCAGCACGCTCCGGAAATAGATCAGTTGCTTTCTAAGCTATCCGGCAAGAAAGTTCAGGTAACCTTTGTGCCGCATCTTTTACCTATTGAGCGGGGAATCCTTTGTACGATTTATCTAAAGAAAGTTCCCGGTGCCAAGTTAAAACCCAAGGGCCTGCTAGATTTATATAAGAAGTTTTATAAGGGTGAACCTTTCATCCGGATTAAGCCAGAGGGCGTTTTTCCCAGGATCAAGGATGTGGTTAAGACTAATTTCTGCGATATTGGAATTAAGGATTTTGGAAAGAATATTATCGCCATCGGGGTGATTGATAATTTATTAAAAGGCGCCTCATCTCAAGCGGTGCAGAACATGAATATTATGTATAAGCTACCGGAGGCATCCGGATTATTATGAAGAAAATTTTGAACGCCATTCTACCTAAAGGATTTAAGGCTAGCGGGGTAGCCTGCGGATTAAAGAAATCCGGTAGACCGGATTTAGCTTTGATTTATTCGCGATTTCCGGCTTTGGCTTGCGCAAAATTTACCACCAATAGTATAATTGCCGCGCCTTTGGTTGTTTGCCAAGAACGTTTAAAAACTTTTAAGAGATTCCGGGCAGTATTGGTGAATAGCGGCAATGCGAATTGTTTTACCGGTAAATCCGGCATTAAGGATGCCCAAGAGGCAGCTTCCTACGTTGCGCAGGCGTTAGGGATAAACAAAAATAGTATCTTGGTTAGTTCTACGGGAATTATCGGCAAGAGACTGGATCTAGGAAAGATTAAAGAAGGGATACCGGAATTAGTTTCTGGATTATCCGGTTCCGGTATTCACAAGGCTAAAATGGCGATTATGACCACGGATACTTTTCCTAAAGAAGTAACCTTAAGAATAAAGATCGGGGATAAGTTGGTGCACATCTGCGGGATCGCCAAAGGAGCCGGTATGATTGCTCCCAATATGGCGACCATGCTTTGTTTCATTATGACGGATGCGGTAATCTCCAAGCGGGTTTTGAATAAAGCTTTAGCAGGTGCAGTCGATAAATCCTTTAACTGTATCTCTGTGGATGGGTGTATGAGTACTAATGATACGGTTTTGGTGTTGGCTAACGCCGCAGCCGGCAACAAAATTATTACTGCCGGAGCAGATCTAGAGAAATTCACCAAAGCCCTGGAATTAATCTGTATGGTTTTAGCCAAAATGGTGGTTTCAGATGCTGAGGGAGCGACTAAATTTATTCAGATTGATGTTTATCAGGCTAAGCACGCAGAGGAGGCAAAAAAAGTAGCTTTGGAGATTGCCAACTCCGTGCTTTTTAAGACTGCTGTTTTTGGAGAAAACCCGAATTTTGGCCGGATAGCCCAGGCAGTTGGCGCCAGCGGACTGGGGATTAAAGAAGAACAATTAAAAATAAAACTCAGTACGCTAAAAGGGAAAAAAGTCAGGCTGGCGGTTAGTTTGTCCCGAGGTAAGGCCAAGTGCACAATCTATACCTGTGACCTTTCTTTGGAGTATGTAAAAATTAATGCCGCTTATAACTAAGCAGCCAAGGTTGTAAGGAGACTAATGAAAGACGCAATTAGAAAAGCAGATGTTTTGATTGAGGCATTACCTTATATTAAAAGGTTTCATAAGAAGGTAATTATCATTAAATACGGCGGAAGTATTTTGGGAGATGAGAAGATCCGCAATAGTGTTTTAGAGGATATTGTATTTTTGAATTTTATGGGATTGCGGCCGATCCTGGTGCACGGCGGCGGCCCGAATATTAGTGAACGCATGCGTTCAGCCGGTAAGAAGGCGGAGTTTGTGGAAGGCATCCGGGTTACGGATGAAGAAACCTTACAGTTAGTAGAAGAGGAATTGCTATTGCTTAATAAGTTAATTATAAAAGAATTAGATTTCTTAGGTGCTAAGGCGGTTGGTTTAAACGGCAAAGAAAATGATTTGATCCAGGTTGAGAAGAAGAAAAGCAAGGTGGATATTGGTTTGGTGGGGCAAATTAAAGGCATTAATACAGAGTTATTGACTGATGAGTTAAAGAAAGATAGGGTGGTGGTGGTTATGCCTTTGGGGTGCGGAAAAGATAAAAAAACTTATAATGTAAATGCCGATGAGGCAGCCTCCAGCGTGGCCGCCAAGATGCAGGCAGAAAAGCTTGTTTTATTAACCAATGTTAAAGGAATTATGCGCAATCCGGAAGATGCGCATTCGTTTATCTCGACTTTGACGGTGGAGGAGGTAAAGGGATTGATTGCTAATAAGATTATTCAGCAGGGGATGATCCCCAAGGTGATGGCTTGTGTGGAAGCCTTAGCCGGCGGGGTAAAGAAGACGCATATTATAGATGCGCGCACGCCGCATGGCCTACTCCTAGAGATTTTTACGGATCACGGGATCGGAACTGAGATTATAAAATGAGCACCCTAATGTTTTTATCTAGCGAAATCCCCCGAAGCTTCGCGAAAGGGGATGAATGAAGGTAGACGAAATCTTTAAAGTTTATCAAGATAATATCATGCCCACCTATAACAAGGTGCCGCTGATCTTTGTTAAAGGGAAAGGTTCGCGGCTTTGGGATATTCACGGTAAGCTTTATCTGGATTTCTTCCCGGGCTGGGGAGTGGGTAGTTTAGGGCACTGTCATCCTAAGGTCATGCAAGGGGTGCGGGACCAGATCAGCAAGCTGATCTTTGTGTCGAATAATTATTATCATCCCTTTCAAGCCAAGTTAGCTCGCGAGCTGATTTATTTAAGTTTTCCGGGTAAAGTATTTTTTGCCAACTCCGGAGCCGAGGCCAATGAAGCGGCAATTAAATTAGCCAGGAAGTTCGGCCAGGGCAGGTATGAAATAATTACTTTTGGTAATGCTTTTCACGGTAGAACTTTGGCGGCTTTGGCGGCTACGGGCCAGGAAAAATATCAGAGTGGTTTTGAGCCGATGCCGGAAGGTTTTAGACAGGTTAAGTTTAATGATCTGGCTGCGGTTAAACAAGCGATTACTGATAAAACAGTAGCGATTATGCTGGAACTGGTCCAGGGTGAGGGTGGGGTTAATGTCGCTAGCCGGGATTTTGTTCTGTCTTTAAGAAAGATATGCGATGAGAAAAAATTACTTTTAATTATTGATGAGGTGCAAACCGGGATCGGCCGGACAGGCAAGATGTTTTGCTATCAGAATTATGGCATTATTCCTGATGTAATGACCTTAGCTAAGGCTTTGGGCGGAGGCTTACCTATCGGGGTGATGATTGCTAAAAAAGAACTCAGTGACATCCTGGCTCCTGGTATGCATGCCTCTACTTTCGGGGGCGGCCCGGTAATCTGTAGGGCGGCTTTGGGGGTCTTTAAGGCCATGCAGGAGGAGAAAATTTTAAGTAATTGCCAGAATATAGGCAAGTACCTTTTAGAAAAATTAATTCTCCTTAAAGATGTTTATCCGGTAATCAAAGAAATAAGAGGCTTAGGCTTAATGCTGGGGATAGAATTAAATATTCCGGGAAAGCAGATTGTGCAGGCAGCTCTGGAGAGAGGCTTATTAATTAATTGTACGCATGATAAAGTCTTAAGATTGATGCCGGCATTGAATGTTACTAAAAAAGAGGTTGATCAGGCAATCGAGATATTAAAAGGGGTATTGCAAAGCGTTAAGTAAGGCACCCCGCGCTGACCAGGCACCCGGCGCTTATTGGAATTGCGCCGGTGTCCTCCCTGTGGAGGAAATTGCGGCGGTGTGCCCTTGTGGGCAAGGAGCGAAGATGAAAAAAGATTTGATTTCGATTAAAGACCTAACTTCTCAGGAAATTGCGGAATTATTTGATCTGGCGATTAAAGTGAAGAGGAATAAATCTAAATTTAACAAGGTTCTGGCCGGTAAGACCCTGGCTTTAATTTTTCAGAAGCCGTCAAATAGAACGCGGGTATCTTTCGAGGTTGGGATGTATCAGTTGGGGGGCAATTCGATTTATTTGTCACCTAGTGAGATTAATTTAGGGGTGAGAGAAACGATTAAAGATGCCGCTAAGACCATCTCCCGGTATGTTGATGGGATTGTTTTAAGAACCTTTGATCATAAAAATTGTTTGGATATGGCCCAGGCCGCAGGAGTTCCGGTAATTAATGGTTTAAGTGACTTTTCGCATCCTTGCCAGGCCTTAGCTGACCTTTTTACCATCGGGGAAAAATTTTCACGCCTAGATCAGCCCTCCAAAAAGGTGGGGGGTAAGCTCAAAGGCCTAACCTTGGCTTATGTTGGTGACGGGAATAATGTTTGCAATTCTTTACTATATGCGGCGGCCAAAACCGGAATGAACATTGCCGTAGCTACTCCTGCCGGATACGCTCCGGATACCGGAGTAGTTAAAGAATCAAAAGAGCTGGCTAAAGAATCCGGCAGCCAGATAAAAATTACCGAAGATCCGTTAAGCGCAGTAAATGGCGCTCAGATTGTTTATACGGATGTCTGGGCGAGCATGGGGCAGGAAGAGGAGATTAGTAAAAGAAAAATTACCTTTAAAGATTTTCAGATTAATGCTAAACTTTTATCTAACGCTGCGGCCGGGGTTTTAGTAATGCATTGTTTGCCTGCGCATCGGGGCGAAGAGATAACCGATGAGGTTATGGATAGTAAGAACTCCGTAGTTTTTGATCAGGCAGAAAACCGGATGCACGTGCAGAAGGCGATCTTAATAAAACTATTAAGTTAGGATTAACGGGTCCTGTCTTGGGTGTTTTCTAGCGCTTTAACGCGGCTCGCGAAAACACCCAAGCCACCCGTTAATCTAATATAAATTTTATTTAAATCAGGAGAAAAGATGAAGAAAGTGGTATTGGCATATTCAGGCGGGTTAGATACCTCCTGCATTGTGCGCTGGCTTAAAGAAAGAGGCTATGAAGTGGTCTGTTTTGTAGCGGATCTTGGCCAGGGCTTAGGGCAGGGTGAAAACTTTGAAGCCATTGAAAAGCGGGCTTTGGCGGCCGGGGCATCTAAAGTTTATATCCGAGACCTGCAGGAAGAATTTATTAATGATTTTATTATTCCGGCTTTAAAGGCTAACGCGGTTTATGAAGGTAAATATCTTTTGGCCACCGCATTAGGCCGGCCATTAATTGCTAAATATCTGGTGCAAATTGCGCATAAAGAGAAAGCTACGGCGGTTGCCCATGGCTGCACAGGCAAAGGCAATGATCAGGTGCGCTTGGAGGTGGCGGTAGGCATACTCGATCCCCGGCTGGAGATTATTGCTCCGGTTAGAGAGTGGGAGTTTAAATCCCGGGAAGAAGAGATTGAATATGCATTAAAATATAATATTCCGATTGATGTAACTAAGAAGAAGCCCTACAGTATCGACCGTAATATTTGGGGGATAAGTATCGAGGCGGGGGTCTTGGAGAATTTGGAGCAGGAGCCGCCGGAAGATGCCTATCTGATTACTAAAAGCTCAACGCAATCCGTAAGTTACCCCCGGTATATTGAGATAACTTTTGCCCGGGGCGTACCGACCAAGATTGACGGCAAGGTATTTAAAATTAAAAATTTGATTAATCATTTGAATGAAGTAGGCGGACAGTTTGGAGTGGGCAGGACCGATATGGTGGAAAATAGACTGGTGGGGATTAAGTCCCGGGAGGTTTACGAAGCTCCGGCGGCCACCATTCTTTATACTGCACATAAAGAATTGGAGACTTTGGTCCTGGATCGGGAACTGGCGCATTTTAAGGAAATGATCAGCCTTAAATATGCGGAGCTGGTTTATTATGGTTTGTGGTTTTCTGCCCTTAAAGAGGCTTTGGATGGTTTCGTTAATAAGACTCAAAAGTTTGTCAGCGGCACGATCAAATTAAGATTGTCTAAAGGGACCTGCGTTGCCGTGGGGAGAAAATCCTCACAGTCTCTTTATAAAAAAGAATTAAGTACTTATGGCAAAGAAGATAAATTTAACCAGAAGTTAGCAGAAGGATTCATTAAGCTTTGGGGGATGCCTTACAAAAGATAACGATGTTTAAGCGGGTGGCTTGGGTGTTTTCGCAGCGCGTCAGCGCTAGAAAATACCCAAGACAGGACCCGCTTAAACAGTAATTTTCTGTAATTATTCATAAGGAGAATGATGGCAAAAAAATTGTGGGGTACAAGATTTAGCAAAATAACGCACGCGCTTACGGATAAATTTACCTCTTCCATAGCTTTTGATCAACGGTTGGCTAAGTATGATATTTTAGGCAGTATTGCCCATGCCAAGATGCTGGGTAAACAGAAGATTATTCCGCTTAAAGATGCTCAAGCGATAGTTAAAGGTTTAAACCTGATGCTTAAAGATGTGCAAAGCGGTAAGTTTAAATTTGACCTGAGGGCTGAAGATATCCATTCCAATATCCAGGAGTTGTTGGTTAAGAAAATCGGAGAACCGGCGTATAAATTGCACACAGCGCGTTCCCGCAATGATCAGGTGGCTTTGGATATCAGGATGTATTTAAAAAGCGAGATTGATGAGTTGGCCCAGGGTATTGTTGGGTTGCAAAAATCCATCCTGAAATTTGCTAAATTTAATACCCAGGTAATTATCCCCGGCCATACGCATCTGCAAATTGCTCAGCCGGTATTGATGAGCCACCACTTGTTAAGTTATATCGAGGGTTTGGAAAGAGATAAAGCTCGCCTCCTAGGTGCTAAACAACGGATTGACGCGATGCCTTTGGGCGCTGGCGCATTCTCCGGTACGGGTTTACCCATTGACCGGGAGTTTGTCAGAAAAGAACTAAAGTTTGCCACCCTGACCGCCAACAGTATTGATAGCGTCAGTGACCGGGATTTTATTTTGGAAACACTGTCTGCTTTGACCATACTTTCTGTGCATTTGTCGCGGATTGCCGAGGATCTGATTCTCTGGAGCACGCATGAATTTAATTTTATCGATATTGATTTTTCTTTTTGCACCGGCTCAAGCATTATGCCGCATAAAAAGAATCCCGATATTTTAGAACTGATCCGGGGTTCGGTCGGCAAAATCCATGGGGACCTATCCAGCGTGATGATCCTAATGAAGGGGCTGCCGTCATCTTATAATCGGGATTTACAATTGGATAAACCGCCGCTTTTTGATGCCGTGGATACGATGAAAGATATTTTAGAGATCTTTATGGCGCTATTTGGAAATATCGTAATTGAAAAAGAGGCCCTGGCCAGCAAGGTCAAAGATGAATCTTTGTTTTCAGTGGATATTGTGGAATATTTGATCAAGAAAGGTCTCTCCTACCGCAGAGCGCACGATATTGTAGGCTCGATGGTGGTTGATTGTTTGGATAAGGGTAAGAAAATATCCGGTTTATCCAATAGCCAGCTTAAAAAATATTCGGATAAGCTTACCCCGGACCTCAGAAATATCCTGAATGCTTGGGCTTCGGTAAATCTGAAATCTTCTTACGGCAGTACTAATCCTAAGCTGGTGGCCGGGCAGTTAGGCAGATGGAGCAAACAATTAAATAAAAAATAAATGCACGATTTTAAATACAAAAAAAATAAACTCTATTGTGAAAATTTAAAAGTAGAGGATTTGGCGAAAAAATTCGGTACTCCGCTTTATGTTTATAGCTACCACACGCTGATTGATCACTACTTAAAATTAAAATCCGCATTTTGCCAAATTAACCCGTTGATCTGCTATTCAGTAAAAGCTAATTCCAACCTTTCGATATTAAAATCCTTGATTGCTAAAGGCGCCGGGTTGGATATTGTTTCCGGAGGAGAGTTATTCCGGGCGGCCAAAGCTGCCTGCCCTGCGCAAAGAATAGTTTACGCTTCCGTCGGAAAAACCGATCAGGAAATTTCCGCGGCTATTAAGCGAGGAATTTTGTTTTTTAATGTGGAATCTTTAGCGGAGCTTAAAAACATTAACCGGATTGCTAAGTATTTAAATAAAATTACCCGTGTGGCTATCCGGATTAATCCGGATGTGGAAGCCAAAACTCATAAATATATCTCTACCGGTAAAATTACCAATAAGTTTGGTATTGATTTAGATAGTGCTTATAAGATTTTGCTGCTGCGGGCTAAATTCAGCAATCTAAATATTTGTGGTTTACATATTCATATTGGCTCACAGATTACCCAGAGTGCGCCTTTTGTGGAGGCGATTAAAAAAGTTTCAAATTTCATCCAGCGTTTAAAAGTTAAGGGGATTGCGCTGGAATATTTAAATATCGGAGGCGGGCTGGGGATTATTTATGACCAGGAGTCTCCGCAGACCGCTGAAATTTATGCCAATGAAATTATCCCGCTTTTGAAAAAAACCGGGCTTAAGATAATTATGGAGCCGGGCAGGTTTATTGTGGGCAATGCCGGGATCCTGGTAGTCAAAGTTCTTTATATCAAGCAGACGCCGAAAAAAAAGTTTATTATTGTGGATGGCGGGATGAATGATTTAATCCGTCCGGCGCTATATTCTGCCTTTCATAATGTCTGGCCTTTGGTAAAAAACGCAAAAACCGAAAAAGCTGACCTGGTCGGCCCCATTTGCGAAAGCGGTGATTTTTTAGCCAAAGAGCGTTTAATGGCTAAGGTTAAAGAAGGTGATTATCTGGCGGTGATGAGCGCCGGGGCCTACGGATTTAGCATGTCCAGCAACTATAATTCACGCCGGCGAGCCGTCGAGGTATTGGTGGCTAAAGCCAAGGCGGTAGTGATTAGAAAAAGAGAATCTTTACAGGATTTAGTGCGCAATGAAGTTATGGTGAACAATTTTAATAGGTTATAAGATGAAAAAGCTCAAGTTTACTAAAATGGTGGCTTCCGGAAATGATTTTATCGTGATGGTGGGTAAACCTTCCGGTAATTTGCCAAAATTAGCTAAATTATTGTGTGATAGAAAATTCGGTATCGGTGCTGACGGCTTGCTTCTATTGGATAAATGTAAAGATGCAGATTTAAGCATGCGTATTTTTAATGCTGATGGCTCAGAGGCAGAGATGTGCGGAAATGGGGCGCGCTGTGCTGCTCTTTTTAGCGGCAGGCCAAAAGCCAGGCTGCGCACTGCCGCCGGCTTGATCAGTACCCAAGTTTACGGCACTCAGGTAAAAATTCAGCTTACCGATCCGCAAGATATAAAATTAGATATTCCATTAATGGTGAATGGCAGGCCGCTTAAGGTAAATTTTATTAATACCGGTGTTCCGCATGTGGTAATTTTTGTAAATGGTCTTGAGGGTATTGACCTAAAATATCTGGGCGCCAGTATCAGGAACCATCAGAAGTTTTATCCGCGCGGGACAAATGTAAATTTTATCCAAGAAAAAGAAAATAATCTTATCCAAATCCGCACTTATGAAAGAGGGGTGGAGGATGAGACTTTGGCCTGTGGAACCGGCAGTTCGGCAGCAGCTTTAATCTTTGCTTTAAAGAGCGGAATAAATAATTTAGTCAGAGTTCAGACCCAAAGCGGTGAAACCCTAAAAGTCTATTTTCAGAAAGAAGCTGGCAAATTTAAGCAGGTTTGGTTAGCGGGCAGCGCCAGAATAGTTTATAAAGGAGAATACTATGTTTGATGGCTCGATTGTGGCTTTGGTTACGCCTTTTAAAAACGGAAAGATTGATGAAGATAAATTGCGGGAGTTAATCGATTTTCAGATTAATAACGGTACCCGCGGTATTGTGCCTTGCGGGACAACCGGAGAATCTGCGACCCTGGATTTCCAGGAACATGAGGCGGTAATTCGCATTACCATTGAGCAGGTAAAAAAGCGGGTTCCGGTAATTGCCGGAACAGGTTCCAACTCCACTCAGGAAGCGATTGTGCTTACGCAGCAAGCAGCCAAGGCTGGAGCGGACGCTTCACTACAAGTCAGCCCCTACTACAATCGACCCACGCAGAGAGGTTTATACGAGCATTTTAAAGCGATCGCCCAGTCCGTTAAGATCCCGATCATTCTTTATAATATTGCCGGACGTACCGGGGTGAATATTGAGCCGGAGACGATTGCTAAGTTAGCCCAAGATTGTAAAAATATTGTCGCGGTAAAAGAGGCTTCCGGAAGCCTGGATCAGATGTCGCGCATCAAGCAACTTTGCCCTTTAGAATTTGATTTAATTTCAGGTGATGATAGCTTAACTTTGCCGGTACTGAGCATCGGTGGGATTGGGATAATTTCTGTGGTCGCTAATATTGTGCCGGCGGACGTAGCAAATTTAGTTTCGGCTTTTGCCAAAGGCGACTTTAAAAAGGCTAAAGATCTGCATTATAAATTATTGCCTTTAATTAAGGCAGTGTTTTTAGAGACTAATCCTATTCCGGTTAAAACTGCGATGGGCTTATTGGGGATGTGCGATCCGGGGTTGCGTTTGCCGATGTGCAGTATGTCGGATGATAATTTAGGTAAACTAAAAAAAGCTTTAAAAGATTACGGTCTTTTGAAATAAATATTTATTACAATAGAGGAGAGTATTGATGATTAAATTAGGGATTACCGGTGCTTGCGGAAAAATGGGCAGGCGTATCTATGAGCTTGCCGGTTTGGATAAAGATCTGGAAGTCGCCCTGGCCTTAGAAAAGAAGGGCACGCCTTTAATTGGCAAGGATCTGGGCAGAATAAAAGTTTCATCCAATCTGGACGGTTTGTTCTTGGTGGATGTTTTAGTGGATTTTACTTTACCGGAAGCAGTGGATGCGCATTTGGATTATGTGGCTAAATATAAAAAAGCCTATGTTTTGGGGACGACGGGCTTAAGCGATGCGCAGAAAAGCAAGGTTGAGGAGATCTCTAAAATTGTGCCGGTAGTATTTACCCCGAATATGTCCGTGGGAATGAATGTTTTATTCTCTATCCTACCTGAAATTGCTAAAAAATTGGGGCCGGATTATAGCGTAGAGATTATTGAGGCGCATCATAAGGCTAAGAAGGATGCTCCCAGCGGGACAGCTAAAAAGTTAGCGGAAGTTATTACCCAGATTACCAAAAAGGATATTCCGATGCATTCTATCCGCTTGGGAGATATTTTTGGCGATCATCAAATAGTTTTTTGCGGAAATTCCGAGCGGATTGAGATTAAGCATCAGGCGCATTCTCGCGACTTGTTTGTAGTGGGAGCTTTAAAAGCCGTCAAATGGATTTTCGGTAAACCTGCTGGATTATATTCTATGCAGGATGTTTTAAAAGGATAAGCATGTTTAAATTGTCTAAAAAAGTTCAAGCTTTGCCGCCTTATCTGTTTTTGGAGATTGATAAGGCTAAACGTCTTGCCCGCGCGCAAGGCAGAGATATTATTGATCTGGGGATCGGAGACCCTGACCAGCCTACTCCCAAGTTTATTATTGACTGTTTAAGCCAGGCGGCGTTGGACCCGGCTAATCACCGTTACGCTTTAGACCAGGGGATGCCGGTATTGCGCAAAGCAATCGGTGATTGGTATAAAAACAGATTCCAGGTTAATTTGAATCCCGAAACTGAAATATTGCCGTTAATCGGTTCCAAAGAAGGCATTGCGCATTTTCCTTTGGCTTTTTTAAACTCCGGAGACCTTGCTCTGGTTCCTGACCCCTGCTATCCGCCTTATAAAGGCGGGACAATCCTTGCCGGTGGTCAGCCGTATCTGATGCCTTTATACGCAGTAAATTCTTTCCTGCCGGATTTAAAGAAAATTCCGTTAGCCGCGCGTAAAAAGGCCAAGCTTATATTTATCAACTACCCAAATAATCCTACCGGGGCCTGTGCTAGCGACGATTTTTATACCCGGCTGATTGAATTTGCGACTAAAAACAAGCTGATCATTATTTCGGATTTAGCTTATTCTGAGATGGCTTATGACGGATATAAACCGCGTAGCCTTTTGGAATTTCCCGGCGCCCAAGAGGTGGTTATCGAATTCCATTCTTTATCTAAAACTTATAATATGACCGGTTGGCGAGTGGGATGGGCCTGCGGTAATGGGCAATTAGTCTTAGCGTTAGCCAAAGTTAAGAGTAATATTGATTCCGGGATTTTTTCGGCCATTCAGTTAGCTGCCGTGGCTGCCCTGCGGGGTTCGCCAGATTATTTAAAAAGTATGTGCCAACTTTATCAGGAAAGGCGAGATATTTTAGTTGACGGGTTAAATGCTTTAGGTTGGAATGCTCTAAAACCTAAAGCTACGTTTTATGTTTGGATAAAGATTCCCCCGAAGACGCAGGCAATAAGTTTTGCCGCGCATCTTTTAAAGGAGGCTAATATTGTGGCCACTCCCGGAGTAGGATTTGGCCAATACGGCCAGGGTTATATCCGGATGGCTTTGACGGTAAGCAGCGAAAGAATTAAAGAGGCTTTGGCACGGATCAAGAAGATCTCTTAATGGCTATTTGTTATCTTGGCGTGGGTTCGAATCTGGGCCAGCGCAGAAAGAACATAAAATTGGCAGTTAAATTGATCGGGGCTTTGAAAGACACCAAAATAATTAAAGCCTCCAAATTGTTGGAATCTTCTCCTTGCGGCGGGCCGGCTGGACAACCGAAGTATTTAAACGCCGCCTTAAAAATTAGCACTAATTTTTCACCGTTAAGTTTATTGCAAAAACTAAAAAAAATTGAAAATAAAATCGGCCGGACGCCGACTGTACGTTTCGGCCCCCGAGTCATGGATTTGGATATATTGCTTTATGGGGATAAACGGATACGCAGCAAGGTTTTGACGGTTCCCCATCTGCGCATGTTTAACCGGGATTTTGTGATTAAACCGTTAACTGAGGTACTATGAAGGTTATCCGTGCTCCGGAAAGGTTAAATAAATTACTTAAAGGGCTAAGCCGTGGCGGTAAAAGTATTGGTTTTGTTCCTACGCTGGGGGCTTTACATTGCGGACATTTGAGCTTAATTGCGCAAGCCGCCCAAGACAACGATATAACGGTGGTGAGCATATTTGTTAATCCTCTACAATTTGCTCCGCAAGAAGATTTGCATAAATATCCCCGTCCGCTTAAAAATGATCTTGCTCTGTGCCGTAAATCTAAAGTAGATGTGGTTTTTTTACCCGATCAAAAAATTATGTATCCGCAAGGTTATGCTACTTTTGTCAACGTGGAAGGATTAAGCAATCTGCTTTGCGGGGCCGCACGGCCGGGACATTTTCGCGGAGTGACTACCGTGGTAGCTAAGTTGCTGAATATTGTTGGGCCCAATGTGCTTTATTTGGGGCAGAAAGATGCGCAGCAGTCAGTGATCATTACTAGAATGATTAAAGATTTAAATTTCCCGGTTAAGGTTAAGGTTCTGCCTATTTGCCGTCAAAAAGACGGGCTAGCTTTAAGTTCGCGCAATATTTACTTAGACCAAAAGCAGAAACTCCAGGCGCCAGTTCTGTCCAAAGCTTTAGGTTTGGCAAAAGCACTGATTGATCACGGTCAGCGCGATGCCAGCAGGATTATCAGCAGGATGAAAGAGTTGGTTGGTAAAAAGAAGCAAGCCAAAATTGATTATATTGCGATTGTCGATTTAGAGAAGCTTAAGCCGGTTAAAAGGATAAATCAAACTTGTCTGATTTGTTTGGCAGTAAAATTCGGTAAAACGCGGCTGATTGATAATTTGGAGATTGCCGGTGGTTAAAAATACGAAACTTAAAATTGGCATTGTCGGTTGCGGGGCAATCGGTAGTTCTCTGGCTAAAGAGATCGTGGTGGGTTTGCGCGGTTCTGCTTGTTTAGCCGCTCTTTATGATATTAAACCAGAAAAGTCGCAGTTACTTTCTAAACGATTAACCGGGAGTACTAAATTTTGTGTAAATAATTTAGAGGCTTTAATTAAAAAATCTGATCTGGTAATTGAGGCCTCTTGCGCCAAAGCTGCTTGGGAGATTGCGCGTAAATCTTTGACTGGCGGCCGCAAAGTGATGGTGATGAGCGTAGGGGGGATGGTTGGCCACTTGGATCAGTTATTTTTATTAGCCGCTAAGCATAATGCGCAAGCGTATTTTCCCAGCGGAGCGATTGCCGGGATTGATGGTTTAAAAGCGGCCAATATCGCCGGGGTGCAAAGGATAGTTTTGACTACGCGCAAGCACCCGAATTCATTTAGCGGGGTTGAATATGTGGAAAAGAATTTTAACCTTGCCGGTTTAAAAAAAGATAAGGTTTTGTTCTTGGGAACGGCTGCCCGGGCAGTAAAATATTTTCCGCAGAATATTAATGTGGCTGCGGTTCTAGGGTTAGCCGGTATTGGCATGGAGAAAACCAAAGTCCGGATCATCGCCAGCCCCAGCGTTTCCAAAAATATTCATGAAATACTAATTGAATCTAAGGCGGCTAAGATTTTTACGCGTACCGAAAATATTTTGCACCCGCAGAATCCTAAAACTTCTTATTTAGCGGTGCTTTCGGCAATTGCGACTTTGAAGCAAATTTTGCAGCCGATAAAAATCGGAACGTAATTAAATAAAATTAAACACAAAGAAAGGGGGTGAATCAAAAAATGGCAGATAAAGTACTGAAGGTAGGAGTCAAGAGAGAAAAAGGGTTCCTCTATTATATTGACAAGCAGGGCGATGTCTCTTGCGCTAAAATGGCAAGAGGTGCGAAAAAGGGAGGTAGCCCCAAGAAAGTAGCCAAGTGCGGTATCAAAAGGAAAGTCGGATACCTTTATTTCTTGGATAAAAAGGGCGATGTTTCTTGCGCCAAGATGAAAAGAGGCGGAAAAAAGAAAAAGAAATAACGCTGCTGATTAAAAATTAACCCCTGTAGGCATGGTATTGCTATGTTTACAGGGGTTAATTTTTTTGTTATAATACTCCATTCTTATAGAGTAAAAAAATAAAGTTTAAGCGAAAATAACCCCGGCGCAAAAATGATGATTTTTGGCATGAAAACTAAATTCCTCAGAGAGGCAATCCTGATAATTTTTGCCGCGATGATCGCTTGGTTAATTATCACTTCTTTCTCATCGATTGTTTTTTTACCCGGAGCAGATGAAGGGTGTTATTTACGTTATACCAAAGAAGTGCTGGATAAAGGGCTGCCGGCTTTTAAGGATCTTCTGGTTACCTATATTGCCGATAGTAACTATTGGGGGTTCCCGGTTCCGGTGCGCTGCGGGTTTATTATCTGCGGAGCGTTTTTTTGCCGGCTATTCGGTTTTTCTTTTATCTCGATTGCCTTCCTTTCTCTGTTTTCTTTTTTTTGCGCGGTATTTTTTACTTACTGGCTTTCCCGCAAGGTTTTTGGCCGGGATGTAGCTTTTTTGGCAGGGCTGTTTTTTTTATCATCACCCCTAGCCCTGGCTCTTTCCCGCAGGGCGCTTTCGGATAGCGCTTCGAATTTTTTGTTATTGACGGCAGTTTTGTGGCAAATCGATTATTTTACTTCAGGTTGCCGGCGTTGGAAAAAATGGTCTTTGGCAGCAGTTTTGCTGTTGGCGCTGGCGTTTAGAGAAACCAATATTTTATTTATCTTTCCGCTGGCCGTTTCTTCGCTGGCGTTTCTACCCGAAAAAGGCTTCCGGCAACTGATAAAGTCTTGGGTAGTCATCTATGCTGTACCGGTGGGTGCGATTTTTATTATTTATAAATTTCTATTCGGAAATATCGCAGATATCTTTAAGGCTCTTTTTTTCCTGCCCTCCGCTGGATCCCATAGCTATGTGTTGCAATTTCAGTCCGGGCCGTGGTTTCGTTATTTGATAGATTTTATTCTGGTCTCCCCGTGGGTGATGATCTTGGGTATTTATTATATCCTATATGTTTTAATCCATAAAACCAAGAAAGAGGATTTAGCGCTGGCGTTATTTATAATTTTCACGATTTTTACCTTTTCTTTCTTCTCCAAGAACCTTCGGTACGTTAGTGTGATTGATTATCCGCTGCGCATTTTTACGGCGATGGCTATCTTAAGCGTTCATTCTGTCCGCAGCAAGTATTCCGCGTTTACATTTGCCTTGGCCGTAGTTATGCTTATTTGCGTTATGGAATTGGTGAATTTTATAAGAATTTTTGTTTGGGCAGGAGTCTATGACCCGGTAAGTTTTGGCCTTCTATCCTTCTGGAATATTATACCGCATTTTAACTAAAGACACCTGGCGCTTAATAGCGCCCAACGCCGAAAGGAATTACGTTGGCGTGCGCTAGGTAGCGCAAATTGCGCCAATGTTTCCTCGTAGCTAAAAATGGAAAATCAACAGCAGATTATTATTCGCGGAGCCCGCGAACACAATCTTAAAAATATCAATCTGGTTCTGCCCAGGAATAATTTAATCGTAGTCACCGGTTTGTCCGGATCAGGTAAATCCAGTTTGGCGTTTGATACGCTTTATGCCGAAGGCCAGCGTAGATTTGTGGAAAGCCTTTCCAGCTACGCCCGGCAGTTCTTGGAGCAGCTGCAGAAGCCGGATGTAGATTTTATATCCGGGTTGTCTCCGGCGATTGCCATCCAGCAGCGTTCTGCGGGTGGTAATCCCCGCTCTACGGTGGCCACCCAAACCGAAATTTATGATTATTTAAGGTTGTTATTTGCCAGGATCGGCAAAGTTTATTGCTATAAATGCGGCCAGCCCATCAGGAGCCAAAGCGCTCAAGAGATAGTTCAAACAATTATCAGTAACTATCTTGATCAGGATATTGCAATTTTGGCTCCTTTAATTAAAGGGAAAAAAGGCCAGCATCGGGATATTTTTCTGCAGATGCAGAAATCTGGATTTGTACGTGCAAGAGTAGATGGGAAAATTTACGAGCTTCCGGCAGAGATAAAATTAGCCAAATATAAAATTCATAATATTGAGGTGGTGGTTGACCGCTTAACGGTTAAGCCGCCAGCGGTTAAGCGGCTTACGGATTCCATTGAAACTGCTCTGGGCGCAGGTTCCGGCACAATTATCATCAGCCAGGGAAAAGCTAAAGATCTGATCTTTAGCGAGCAGTATGCTTGCTTAAATTGCGGGATAAACTACGCAGAGATTCAGCCGCGTAATTTTTCGTTTAATTCTCCTTACGGGGCCTGCTCTGAGTGTAATGGTTTGGGCACGAAGTTTGAATTTGACCCGGATTTAATTATTCCGGATAAAACCAAAAGCCTTAATGGTGGAGCCCTGGTCCCCTGGAAACGCGGCGGCCGAGGCTACATTCTTTATTATCGTTGGCTTATTAGAGAGTTAAGCTACTGTTTAAAGTTTGATTTGGATACCCCGTTTAATAAATTGCCCAAGCCTGTACAAAAGGCGATTTTTTATGGGACTAAGCAGGTCGTCGGCAACAAGCCTTTTGAAGGAGTGATCCCGCATTTAGAAAGGTTATTTCGCCAAACGGATAGCGATTACTTAAAAGAAGAGATCAGTAAATTTATGTCTACGCTGGCCTGTCCGGCGTGCCGGGGAACCAGGCTTAATCCGCAGAGCCTATCGGTAAGGATCAATCAAAAAAATATCAGCCAAATTACGGCGATGCCCATCAAAGAAGCGCTGGTTTTTTTCTCGCAGTTGACCTTGACCGAAAAAGAGAAATTAGTCAGCTATCAGGCGTTAAAAGAGATAATTCAAAAATTAAAATTTTGCGTAAATGTGGGATTGGATTATCTGGCTTTAGACCGTAAAAGTTCAACTTTATCCGGAGGAGAAGCGCAGCGGATCCGCTTGGCTACTCAGGTGGGCTCGGGTTTAGTAGGGGTTTTGTATGTTTTGGATGAGCCCAGTATTGGTTTGCATCAGCGAGATAATGAAAAATTGTTGGCGACTTTAAAGGCGTTGAGGGATTTGGGCAATACTTTGGTGGTGGTAGAACATGACGCCTCGACTATCCTGGCTGCGGATTACGTGGTAGACTTAGGGCCGGGAGCCGGCCGGCATGGAGGGGAAGTTATTTTTTCCGGAAAGCAAGCGCAGCTACTAAAAAACCAGGATTCCTTAACGGCAAAATATCTACGTCAAGATCTTTGTATACCGGCCCCGGTTAATCGACGCAACTGGCGTTTGAGCAAAGCTATTCAAATTAAAGGGGCCAGCGAACATAACCTTAAAAATATTGATTTGAATTTTCCGCTAGGCACCTTTATCTGTGTTACCGGAGTATCCGGATCAGGCAAGTCCACATTAATTAGCGATATTCTTTATCCGGCTTTAGCCCAGAGGCTTTATAAATCTAAAGAAAAACCCGGAGTCTTTTCTTCCATTAGCGGTATCGCGGAAATTGACCAGGTAATTGTAGTTGATCAATCTCCGATCGGCAGGACTCCGCGTTCTAATCCGGTTACTTACACCGGAGTATTCGGCCATATCCGGGATTTATTCACCCAGCTTCCGGAAGCGCGCCTGCGGGGATATCAGCCGGGGAGATTTTCATTTAATGTTAAAGGCGGCCGCTGCGAGGCCTGCGGCGGCGATGGGATAAAAAAAATTGAAATGCATTTTCTTCCGGATGTCTATGTAAAATGCGATTTATGTAAAGGTTTACGGTTTAATCAGGCGACCTTAGAGGTTAAGTATAAAGGCAAATCCATTGCGGATGTTTTAAATCTGACGGTAGAAGAGGCCTTAGAGCTTTTCAATAATATACCAAAAATAAAGAATACCCTGGGGTATTTAGCCGATGTCGGCTTAGGGTATCTGCAGCTTGGCCAGAGCGCTACTACTCTTTCCGGCGGAGAGGCGCAAAGGGTTAAACTTTCTTCGGAGCTATGTAAACGTTCAAGCGGCAGGACGCTTTATTTATTAGATGAACCTACTACCGGCCTGCATTTTGCGGATGTGGCTAAGCTGATCGCGGTTCTTCAGAGGCTGGTGGATCGTAAAAATACGGTGGTGGTGGTTGAGCATAACCTGGAAGTGATTAAGTGCGCAGATTATATTATTGATTTAGGCCCCGAGGGGGGAGATAAAGGTGGATATTTGGTGGCTGCCGGTAGCCCGGAAGAATTAATTAAGATCAAGGCCTCCTACACGGCCAAATTTCTTAAACAAGTTTTAATCGATAAATGAAAATAAAAACTGTCGCTTTTGGGATCTTAATCTTTTTCCTTGCCTCTAGGGTTTTAGCTTATGAAGACCCTAAGGAAACCGAACTGCTTTTTATGGCTAAGAAGGCCTACGAAGACGGGTTCTATGAAGTTAGCCTGGGGATGCTGGAGAGATTTGAAAAAAAATATAAAGATTCAGCTAAAATCCTGCAGGCCACCCTGCTCAGCGGCCAGTGCTATTTTAATCAGGGCCGCTACCTGGAGGCACTAAATATTTTTGAAACTCTGGCCAATAATCCGCAGGCCGGCGATTTTAAGGATGCTCTTTATTTTTGGATGGGGGAGGTGCATTTCAAGGGCAATAATTTTGAAAAGGCAGCTTTGTTTTATCAGAAACTAATTGATAATTTTCCCCAGTCATCTTTTGTTCCGGCGGCCTATTATTCTTTAGGCTGGTCACTTTCTCAGCTGGGTAAATTTAATCAGGCCCTGGAAGCTTTTAAGAGCTTGATGGAAAATTTCCCTGCGGAGCCACAAAGTAAAGATGCCGCTTTTAAATTAATTGAGTGCTTATACAATCTCAAAGAATATTCTGAATTAAAATCTAAAATTAAGCCAGTTTTTAAGCTTTATGGTAACGACGTTTTACGTTTGCCTTATTTATATTTTTATTTGGCGGAGTCGGAATATTATTTGGATAATCTTGATGAGGCGGCTAAAGACTATCTTAAGTCAGCGCAGGCTTTTAAAGACCCCAAAGTTCAGGCGTTAGCTAAGCTGGGCTTGGGCTGGAGTTATCTTAAACTTGCAAAATATAAAGAAGCCGAGGAGGTGCTGGCGGATATAAAACCCGCAACTTTAGATAGAAAAAGTTTAGAGATTCTTTTATTGGGCCAGGCGACGCTCATGTCTGCGACTAACCGGGTTTTCGAGGCCAAAAAACTGTATGAGCAGTTGATTGATTTAAGCAACGATCCTTTAATATCTTTTCAGGCTTATTTAGGTAAAGCGGATGCCCTTTATAATTTAGCTGAATACGACCAGGCAGTAAATGTTTATAAAGAGGGTCTGAATAAAATTGATCAAGAAAAGCTTCCCGGGGGCGTGCCGCCAGAGTTAATCGATAAGTTGCGTTACAATTTAGGATTAGCTTATATTAAACAGGGGCAGGTTAATTTAAGCTGGGATCTTTTTAATCGTCTTGCCGGCCAGGGGGATGATCCGGCGGCTAAGATCAACTGGCTTTTTCAAATCGGCCAGGCTTATGAAGAGGCCGGCGAATTGCTAAAGGCCCAAGAGGCTTACGCAAAAGTTCTAGAATTATATCCGGATGCCTCTTGCGCCGATAATGCGCAATATCAGCTAGGTTCTGTGCAGTTAAAAAGATTGGATTATGATCAAGCGGTTGTTTCTTTTAAGTTAATGTTAAAAAAATATCCGCAATCTAAGCTTTACCCGGACGCTACGTACGCTTTAGGGGAGGCATATTTTCAGCAGGCAGATTATGTCAGAAGCTGTGAAATTTTTACAAAATTTCAGGATGAATTTAAGGATAGCCCATTTTGCGCCCAGGCTTTATATATGCTGGGGACATCTTTGATTAGTTTAGGAAAGGTTAATGAAGCGCTGGGTGTTTTTAAAAATATCTCCAAGCGAGAGGCTTTAGATATTGAATTGCAACAAAGGATAGAATATGAGATCGCAGATTGTTATTATAAATTGGGCCAGGAGAATGAAGCGGTTAGCCGATTCAAACTCTTGCGGACTAAATATCCCGATTCTAAACTTGCCCCGGATATTATGTGGTGGCTGGGCCAGTATTATTACCGGAGCAAAGATTTAAATCTTGCGCGCAGGTATTTTAGTTCCGTAACTAAAGATTTTTCAAATAGCCAGTTGGCCCCGGATGCGTTTTATGCCCTGGGTTTAACTTTTAGCGATGAGAATAAATTCACGCAGGCCGTGGATAATTTTAAAATGGCCATTAAATTCGGCCAGGCGGATTTAAAGATTCAAGCGGCAGTAGCTTTGGCGGATATTTATAGCCGCCAGGGTAAGCCCGAAGAGGCTTTGGAGCAGTATAATGAAATAATCCCGGAGGCCCCAGAGTTAGCCAGCTCGATTTTCCCCCGGATTGCTCAGGCTTATTATAAGGTAGGAAACTATGCGCAGGCAAAAGTATTCTATTTAAAGAGCCTGGGGGTGGCGGCTTTCGCAGAGATTGGGGATCTTCGGTTTAGTTTAGCCGAAGTATTGGAAGCTAACTCGGAGCCGGAGGCAGCCATCCAGCAGTATTTTTTAGCCGCCGATCTTTACGCTCAAGACCCAGCGCTATATGCGCGTTCTCTTTTACGGGTAGCTAAGATTTATGAAGATAAAGAAAATTTTAAAGAAGCGCTAAAGATTTATAAGCGGATTATTGAGAAAGCGCCTTTGGCGTCAGAGGCAGGGTTTGCTCAGGAGAGAATTGAGGGGATTGATTCGGGAAGATAGCCTTGACCGCTCCGCGGTTAAGGCTAAGGAACGGTACCATCTCATAACCATAAAAAATTTGTACCAAATTTTTGGTTTGTTTTTTGAAGCTTAATTTCTTACTTTATGTGGTATAAGGAAAGATCCTTGACCGCGAAGCGGTCAAGGATTTCGCTGGATTTTTATGGGTGCTCAAAAAACTAGTTGACTTATTGTCGAATGTTTATAAAATGAGTTAAATGGAGGGAGAGCTATGATTATTGAAATAGGTATTACTGCAGGGGAAATTTGGCATTTTCTGGACCAAAAAGGAGAGGTAAACTTACAAGATTTAATTAAGGGCATTGACCGTACTCCTGAGAATATTTTGATGAGTTTAGGCTGGTTGGCCCGGGAAGGCCATGTGGTTTTAGTGCAAGTAAACAATGACTACCGAATTTATTTAAGGAAAGATGCCTAACTGCGATAAAAGGGGAATAATACTTTTTATTGTTATAGGGATAATCATGGTCGTGGTGATTTTAAGCACGGTCATCCTCAGAGTCACAACTGTGCATGCCCGCTTAACCCACCACCAAGTAACTAGGATCCAGGCTCAGTATGCTGCTAAAGCCGGGATTCTTTTGGCGTTGGATAAGCTGCGTAAGAATGATGCCGCCTGGATTCCCGCCCTTCCCAATGGTTCTGTGGTAAAAAATATGTGTCAAAAAGTAGCTGCCGCGACCTCAGAATGTAACTGTAGCGCACCCGATATTACTGAATCCAGCTTGCCTAATTCCATAAACTGTGTGAAAATTACTGTCTATGGCCCCGCTGCTGCTGCTCCAAATCAAGGTCTCGAAGGTTCTCAAAAGGTAACTGCCAGTGCCGTTTATACCTACACTCCTTAATATATCAAAATTAAGTTAGTTAATAGATTATTATAATCTAAGTAAGTTTATAATAGTCTATCATGTTATATTCCTCGTCGCTATCATTTCTATAAGTAAGTTTGAGTAAGTCTAGGAAAAAAAACACTTGACAGAATAAGAATATTATGTTTTAATTGACTCTGCAGTAGTTTATAACTAAAGGAAGTAACACTTATGTCAAGATTAATCGATATTGATGAATTGGCGGAGTACCTAAAATTAAAGAAGCAGACTATCTATAACTGGCTTAATCAACGTAAGATTTCCGGGATTAAGGTGGGGGGAGTTTGGAGGTTTGACCGTAAGGACATTGATAATTGGTTAAGGTCTAAGAAGCGCGAAACGACTACGCCGCCTTCGCGGCTTGAGGGAGATAACTCATGAATTCTTTAGGTATATATTTTGGGATTAAGGATATTAACCTGGTAGAAACTAGCGGTAATAAGATCTTAAACAATATTCGCCTGCCGCACCCTAAGTTGGAAATATCCGAATTAGAAGAGAAGGTTCCTACGGATGTAAAAATAATGGCTTTACTTAAAGATGCTTTTCGCAGCTACCGGATAAATGCCGGTGAAGTTACTTTTTGTATTTCCGGACAGGATTTGGTTATCCGCACTTTTGAAATTCCGCTTTTGCCCCTGAGCGAACTAAGGGGCGGGGTTAGCTTTGAAGCGAAAAAATATATACCTTTTAAACTTGAGGACCTGGACTATGATTTTCAGCTGGTTTTTAATAAGAAGAATAAAACCAGTCTGGTTCTTTTTGTGGGGATAAAAAAGGAAATTTTGGCTAATTATATTTCTTTTGCCAAGCAGCTTAATCTTAAGATTAACGCTTTAGAATATTCAGCTTTTAGCGTTTTACGTTTTTTAAAACTTTCAGGTTTAAGCGACGCCGGAGTAATGGCCAGCCTCTGTTTTGATTTAAATAATGAAGACGAAGCAAACTTTACAGTTTTTGAAAACGGATTTTCTTTGTTTAGCCGTGATTTTGATTTTGCCGGAGAGCCAGCGGGGTTTGAGCAGACCGCTGAATCAGATCTGGCGCAAAAGCAGGATAAATTAAAAAAGGAAATCCGGATTTCTTTTGATTACTATAATCGTAAGTTTCCGGATAAAGAGGTAAAAAATATTTTTGTTGTTTCAGATAAGGGGAGTCATCCGGGGCTCAAACCTTTTTTTGCGGAAACATCGATACCGGTTAAGTTCGTGGATACTCAAAAAGTTTTGGGTAAGACGGTCAGTTATTCATCGATTCTGGTTAAAAGTTATGCCGTGGCTTTATTTAAGTCCGCGCCTCTTAAAATTAGAATAAACCTGATTGGTTCAAGGCTCAAAGCCACTCGGGCGGCTGCCGCGGCGGCCGCTGGAAATCCCTTTGCTTTGTTTGAAGGCGTTAGAATAGATTTAAAGTATATATTTTTAGGATTGGTTGTGTGCGCAGCGGTTTTTGGCCATGGGTTTATGCGTACGCAAGCCAAGCAGGATGAACTGGCGGCGATTAAAAATAAGCGCGTAAAAATCAGTACTGTTTTGGCTAGTGATGATTTTCAAGAGCTGACCAATGTAAGCTCTAAATTTAAAAGGAAAATTACGGCGTTAGATAATTTGGTGAAAAATCAAATGTATGTTACTCCTTTGCTTAGTAGTATTCCCCGCGCCTTGCCAAAAGGAGTGTGGCTGGAATCTTTCAATCTCACCCAAACCAAAGGAGTGCCGATGGAGCTTGTTCTTAATGGACAGGTTTACCTTGGAAATAGCGAGCAGGAGTTTGAGTCGGTAAATATTTTTCTTACAAATTTAAAAAAAGATCCTGTGTTTTCCAGCTATTTTAAAGAAATTACCATAGGTTTTATTGATCAAAAGAATGTGCAGAATAAAAATATAGCGGTCTTTAAAATTACCTGCAAGAATTCTCCGGAGAATAAATAGCATGATTAATTACAGCTTAATTGAAAGGAATAAGAGTAAAATTGTGAATGTCGTAATAATTATTCTGGCGTTAATTCTTGCCTGGCATTTTTATAACTCCTCTAGTAATCAAGTAAACTCTTTAATCCAACAACAGAATAGTGAGCTAGAGAAAAATAAAGTAGTTGAAGAAATTGCCTCCCTTGAGAATAAGGCTGAAGTCTACAAGAAAGTTTTTGTTAGAAAGGATTTGGCTTCGGTTATGGATATTATATCCAGTATTGCTAAAAACGCTTCCGTTAAGATTATTTCTGTAAAACCCAACACTGAGGAAGCGATGGAGAACTACTTTAACTCTTCGTTTTTAATCACTTTGAATGCCCCTAGCTATCACGCTCTGGGCGATTTTATTAGCAAAATTGAGAATAATCAGGATATTTGCTTGGTTAGTGAGGTTAAAATTAATTCCTCAACAGCTAATGCTAATACAGAACCTACTAATCTTCGTTCAACAGCCACGGAGGTTAATCCAGCAGCCGCGGATGTTGATTTGAACGTTACTTTAAAAATTAACACTATCGCTTACTTATAAATGATGAGCAGAAAATGTAAAAATATACTACTTGTTTTTTTGCTAGCCGGCTTAATCGGGCAGAACCCCCTGGCTTGGGCAGAAGAAGTTGTTACCCCCGAGGGGTTGATTGTGCGTCCGGTAGTAGAATATAAATCTGGTAAATTACGCGACCCTTTTAAAACATATTTTATAAAAGAAGAAATTAAAGAAGTTTTGCCGGAGAGCACGGATTTAAGCAGGCCGGAATTTGATCTAAATAAGCTTAAAGTGCAAGGAATAATCTGGGGAGCCAAGATTCCCCAAGCAATTATTAATGATAAGGTTTTGACGATCGGCGATTTAATTGAAGGCGCTCAAATTGTCAGTATAGAGAAAAAAGGAATTACTCTAAGTTATTATGGAGCGGTATTTGATTTACCTGCTCCCCGATAAAATTATGCTGGATGAAACTTAAAGGAGGAATTAAATGAAAAAAATATTTGTAACTACCGTGGCTATTTTTCTTTTAATGTTTGCTTTTTTTATTGCGCGGTTAAATGCTGAGGAACTGCCTCCGTTGGCCGGCTCGGAGCCGACTATCTCCATGGACTTTAAAGATGCTAACCTCAAAGATATCCTAAAGGTATTTTCTATGCAGGCGGGAATGAACTTTATTTCCTCCGAAGCGGTGCAGGATAGAAAGATTACTCTTTATCTGGATAAAGTCCCCTTGAGCCAAGCGATGGATAAGATCTTTAGCGCCAACAATCTTTCTTACGAGCTAGACAGCGAAGCGAATATTTTTGTGGTTAAAGAGTGGGGAATGATGGGCACTGAAACGGTAACTAAAGTTTTTTATCTGAAAAACGCTACGGTTTCCACCGCCTCTTTAAAAGACGAATTAGCTAAATCTATAAGCATTGTGAGCAGCGGTTCGGTGGCCAGCACCCGGAGTAAGTTTAAAGAGGAAGTTGAAGGCGGGATTTCTAGCGCAGTTAAAAAATTGCTTTCCAGCGTAGGTTCGATGATGGAAGATTTTCGGACTAACAGTCTTATTGTTACGGATACACCCATGAGAATGAAAGTGATCACCCAGGTAATTGCCTCATTGGATGTAGCTGTGCCACAGGTAATGCTGGAGGTGGAGATGCTGGATGTAAGCAAGGCGATGGTAGATAAAATGGGGCTTAGATTCGGCGATACGCCTTTTACTGCGGTTGTAACCGGGGCTACCGCCTCTCTGGGGTATCCTTATGGTGATTGGAGCAAGGTTATGGATGTGGGCAAAGGGTTACTCTCTATTAATCCCGGCGATGGATATGATATGCAGTTGGATTTAATGAGAACAGATACCGATACTAAATTTTTAGCCCGGCCTAAGCTGCTTACTTTAAATAATGAGTCCGCCGAGATTGCGATTACCAAAGATGAAATAGTGGGTAGGGAAGATACGGTAAATATAACGACTAGCGGCACAACCACCACTAGTATATTTAAAAGATCGACAGATCTGCAACTGACTAAAGAGGGAACCGGGATTTTCCTTCGGGTAACCCCGCAAATTAATTTAGACACTAACGAGATTACCATGGTACTTTATCCAAAATCAAGCGTTACCAGTATCAGCGAATTAAGTACTCTCACTAATCAGCAGGCCAATGTGGAAGTAAGAAGTACGAAATCGATTGTTAAGGTTAAAGACGGAGAAACCGTAATTTTAGGCGGTCTTATTCATCATGATAGTAAGGTTGCTATAAGGAAAATACCGATCTTGGGAGATATTCCTTTGCTGGGCCTCCTTTTTAGGCACAAAGAGCAAACCGAAGGAATTGAGCGCGAGCTAATAGTTTTTATTACTCCGCGTATTATTAGGGATAAGATGGATGTTAAATTGACTCAACTGCAAAATATCCAGCTGCCGATTAGAGAACAGGGCGTTTCAGTAGCCAGCCGGGATTATGCAATTAATTCTAATATGAATAAATTCGATAAGAGCATTAATGGTAAAAGATAACTATTTAAGATTAGGCGATTTTTTATTGAGAGAAGGTATTATCACTGCCAGCCAGCTGGAAAAAGCGGTTACCGCACAAAGGCAGGAGGGCGGGCGCTTAGGCGAAATATTGATCAAGCAGGGGGCGGTTAAAGAAGAACAGGTTTTGGCCGCCCTATGTAAGCAGCTGAACATGCCCTATTTTTCATTGGGAACCGGGATGCTCAAGCCGGCGATGGATCAGGGTTTAGACAATCTGATCCCCCACGAGTTTGCTTTTAAGAACGCTGTTTTACCTCTTTCCCGCATGCTTAGGTCTTTAACGGTTGTTTTGTCCGATCCTCTGGATATTCTTCTGATCGATAGCCTTAGAAAGTTAACCGGAAGTGAAATCAATCCGGTGATTGCTACGCGTTCGGATATTTTAAAAGCCATTGAAGAATTCTATGGCAAATCTTCGATGCTTAAGGATGTAGTTGATTCTAGTTATGATATAGATTCTTCCTTCACTCAAAAAAACGAGGATCTAGGGCAGGAACTTAGTTTGGACAAGTTGATTGCCCGGGCAGAAGAAGCCCCGGTGGTAAAATTAGTGGATTTAATTATTCGCCAGGCTATTGGAGAGCGGGCTTCAGATATACATATTGAACCCTTTAAAGATAGAATTTCATTGCGCTATAGAATTGACGGCAAGCTTTATGAGATACCTCCGCCGGCTAAACACTTGCATTTACCGCTGGTCTCCCGCGTAAAGATTCTAGCTAAACTTGATATTGCGGAGAAGCGATTACCTCAGGATGGTGCGATTTTAGTGAGGATTGACGATCGCCCGATAGATATTCGCGTTTCTATGATTCCGACTATTTACGGAGAAAAGGCGGTCCTGCGAATCTTAGACCGCGGTGGGGTTACCCTGAATTTGGACTATTTGGGATTCGATGGACCTCAGCTTGAACATGTCCGCAAGGCAATTTTTGCTCCTTACGGATTAGTTTTAATTACCGGCCCGACCGGAAGCGGCAAATCTACTTCGCTTTATGCTATTCTAAATGAAATAAAGGGCCCATCTAAAAATATTGTTTCCGTAGAAGATCCGGTTGAATATAAGATGGACGAGATTAATCAGGTACAGGTCAAGCCGGAAATTGGGCTGACCTTTGCCGCAGCTTTGCGTAGTTTTTTGCGGCAGGATCCGGATATCATGCTGGTCGGAGAGATTAGGGATTTGGAAACCGCCCAGATATGCATTCGTTCAGCGCTTACCGGGCACTTAGTTTTAAGTACCCTGCATACTAATGATGCACCTTCGGCGGTAAGCCGGCTGATGGATATCGGAATTGAACCGTATATGCTGGCGCCTTCTTTGTTGGCGATTATTGCTCAACGGCTGGTGCGTAAATTATGTCCGGACTGTAAAGTAGCTTATGAGCCGACGAGCGCTCAGATTAAGGGCGCGGCGATAAAAGCGGAGCTAATTTATGGCCCCAAAGGATGCCCAAAGTGCAATAGTGCCGGATATAAGGGTCGGACCTGTATCGTGGAAGTTCTGCCCATTACTTTGGAAATCCAGGATTTAATTAATCAAAGAGCTTCTTTCCAAAAGATACGCGAAGTAGCCAGAGCCTCGGGGATGCAAACGCTTTATGAATCAGGGATTAAAAAGGTAGAAAGCGGCATAACTTCTCTGGAAGAAATTATTTCCACTACCATGGGAGCAGAATAATGCCTAAGTTTTATTATATTGCCAGGAATCGCGCGGGTGTTAAGGAAACCGGGATTGAGGAAGCTTTAACTCAAGAAGATGCAATAACCAAAGTTCAATCCAAAGGATTAATCGTAGTCAATGTTATACCCGAAGGATCGGAGGTCTTTGGTGATTCTTCCGCCGACACCTTTGTAAAAATTAGATTTAAGCCTAAGCATAGCAGGGTGACTAGCCAAGATCTGATGCTTTATTGCCGGCAGCTATCGACTTTAATCGGAGCCGGGGTAACCATACTCAAAAGCCTGGAGATTATTTCTAAACAGGTAGCCAGTAGGAAGCTTTATAATGTAAGCCTGGATTTGAAAAAGAGTATGGAGGCGGGCCTAAGTTTTCATGAAGCCTTGGCTGCCCATCCTAGAATTTTTTCCGATCTTTGGATTAATCTTGTGGAAAGCGGGGAGGCCAGCGGCAATCTTGCCGTGGTGTTAAATCGGCTGGCCGCCTATTTAGAAAAAGAAGCGCAGTTTAGAAATAAGGTAATCTCGGCATTAGTCTATCCGATAATTTTAACCTGTGCGGGGTTTGGTGCCCTGTTATTCTTGTCGTTAAAAATAATACCTTCATTTGCGGAAATATTTAAAAGTTTTAATATTAGCTTGCCCTGGCTTACCCAGGTGTTGGTGAACATCAGTGATTTTCTTAAAAAAAATATTTTTCTGTTACTTTTTTTTATCGGGGTAGGTATTTTTCTTTTTCGCCAGTACTTACATACTAAGGGCGGCAGATTAAACTTTGAAAAACTTCAATTTAAGTTACCGCTTTTTGGAGAATTTTTCCTGGCGTTTAATATAGAAAAATTTTCATCGGAAATGGCTACTCTTTTAGAATCGGGAGTTCCGATTCTTTATTCTTTGGAAATATCCGGGCGCAGCGTGAATAATCTTATCATGGCGGATATTATTCGTAAAATTAAGGATGATGTGCGGGATGGTAAGCCGATGCGGGATTCCCTTGAACGCAGCGGTTTTTTTGAACCCATGGTTATCCAAATGGTCAGTATTGGAGAAGAGATCGGAGAGCTTCCCCAGATGTTTAAAAGGATCAATTCTTTCTATCAGGAGTATTGCGATACTTTCCTTACGCGGTTTGTTTCTATATTTGAACCGTTTGTTTTGATTTTTATCGGTGGGATTATCGGGGTGATGGTCTTAGGGATGTTTTTACCTATATTTGAGCTGGCGAAAATTTCAGGATAATTATTGACAATGATTGAAAATAAGTGTTATAATTTATTAGCAAGAGTGGTTGAATTTGGATAATATGATAATATAAGGAGGAGTAAGATGAGAAAAGGTTTTACGCTTGTAGAATTAGTTATCGTGGTCATCATCGTTGGGATATTGGCGTCGATTGGTTTAACCCAATATAATAAGGTAGTAGAAAAAAGCCGGGCGGCGGAAGCCAGGATGATCTTGGGTACGTGTAGAACCGCTGAAATTGCCGAGTTTAATGAAAATGGTGCTTATGTTACAGTAGCTAACCTAGCCGTAGGAGCTCCAGTTGACTGTACAGGCACTTCGCATTATTTCTCTTACAGTTGTGCAACTGCTGATGGCCTATGTACAGCTACCAGGTGTACCTCTGGCGGAAAACTACCGTCGATGACTGGCGGCTATAATAAAACTTTGGCTATTAATGGTGCCTGGGGCGGGACTGCAGGGTACTAAAGAAAGAAGTTGATCTATATGATGTCCAGGATAAAAGGTTTTACGCTTGTAGAATTAGTTATCGTGGTTATCATCGTTGGGATATTGGCGTCGATCGGTTTAACCCAATATAATAAGGTAGTAGAAAAAAGCCGGGCGGCGGAAGCCAGGATGATCTTGGGTACCTTAAGAGGTGCCGAAGTTGCCGATTACTTTGAAGATGGGACTTATGCAACAGTGGCCAACTTAGGCGTAGGTGCTCCCACTGACTGTACAGGCACTGCGCATTATTTCTCTTACAGTTGTGCAACTGCTGATGGCCTATGTACAGCTACCAGGTGTACCTCTGGCGGAAAACTACCGTCGATGACTGGCGGCTATACTAAAACTTTGGCTATTAATGGTTCCTGGGGCGGAACTGCGGGGTACTAAAGAAGGAAGCTAATTTATGTTTAAGACAAGAGGCTTTACTTTAGCGGAAATACTAGTGGTCGTGGTGATTATCGGTACTTTAGCGGCTTTGGCTTGGCCCAATTACTCGGCGATTAAAGAAAAGGCCTTGAATAAGGAAGCTAACGCCAGCTTGGCGCTTATTCGGGCAGCTGAAAAGATTTACAAAATGGAACAGGGATATTATTATCCGTATCTGACTACTACTAACGTGATTGCCAATATTAATAGTTTTTTGAAGTTAAGCTTGCCTGAAAGTGCTACCCGGATGTGGACCATGGATTTAGACGGTAATACTGTTGAACACAGTACCGCTACGCGCACCGGTGTTGGCGCAGATGGAAGGCAATGGACAATTAATTTTCCGGGAGACAAGGCTGTTTGTTCTGGTTCCGCAGCCTGCCCGTAAAATATGCGTAATAAAAAGGGATTTTCACTGGTTGAAATTTTGGTGGCGTCGGCTATTTTTTCCCTGGTTATGTTGGGATTGGTTAGTGTTTTTATTGCCGCTAAGGGGCAAATCCTGCATTCTCGTGAACGCATGATGAGCGCGGAAATTGGCAAGCTTTTTATTGACCCCTTACAAATGGATGTGCGCGCAGATACCTGGGCAGCGGGAGTGGCAAGCAACGCGCTTACCCTTACCGCCCCAGGTTTTCCTGTTTATTGCGATAGTGTGGGTGGGCACACGCAAAATAAAAATTGTCCTCCCAGCGCTGAGCGAAAGATTAATAATAGTTTTTTTTCTGCTGAGTACGAAATATATGATGGAGTCCGCGCTACAGCTATAGCCGGTACGGATTTACGCCGGGTTGTCACCAAAGTTTCCTGGACAGAACCATCCCTTTAAAATCTAAATGAATATAAAGATGCAGTTAAGCGGAATTAAGTTTTTTAAAGCTTATGGGCCTAAAAACGCTAAAGCGCTCACCTTAGTTGAGTTATTGGTGAGTATTATGATTGTGGGCCTTTTAATTGTGGGGTTTTACGGTTTTGAAACATTTACTAATACTCAGGTAATTGATGCGGATAAAAGGGCCAAGGTGCAAAATCAGTTAGCTTACTGTTTAGAGCATATGAGTAAATATATATCGCGGGCAAACGGAAATGTAAGTAATCCACCTATAAAATTATACCCGAGTTCTATAAGTCCGACGGGTTTTCAGGTTAGGTTTGATTGCGGTACCCTAGCGGATGCCCAAGCACAAACTCCTTCAGATTTAACCAATGATGTTTGGATCTACTATACTCTTTCAGGCAATGATCTTAGCGTTGGCTGCCAGACTGGTCTGGGTGCTGATTGCGTAACAAGTTTAAGCTGCAGGTCGGATGCGGTTCCGGAAGCTGAAGTATTGAGTACTAAAATTATTAGTGGTTTTTATAACGGCGTGATGCCCGTTAATCCTGATAAAGGTTTTTATGTGGAAATAGATGATCAAGGGAGCCCACTTGTTGATCAAGGCAACTTGGTAAAGATTGGCTTGGTCGGTCGCTATGATCCTACCAAACCTGTTGATTCAGGAAAGCTGGTAAATCCTCAGGTGGAAGCCAAGACTAAGATTATCTGCAACAGCTCTTCTTCATCTTAAGTTTTATTCTTTTACCCTGCTTGATAAAGAGTTTTATTTGGGAAAAACAAAAGGTGAACAAAAACGAGGATGCAAAACTATAAGCTAATTATCTTTATTTTGATAGGAGTGGTATGTTTAAGTGCGTCTTCTGTTTATGCAGAAACCGCAGAAGAATATTTTACTCATGGGTGTGTTTCCTACAATCAAGGTAATTTACCTCAAGCCATAGCTAACTATACCAAAGCCATTGCCATAAAACCTGATTATGCCGCGGCCTACAACAACCGCGGGCTTGTCTATTTCAGGCTACACAATTTTATTCAAGCCATAGCTGACTATACTAAAGCCATTGCCCTAGACCCTAACTTTGCAGCGGCCTACAACAACCGCGGGCAGGCTAATCATAATCTGGGCACTCTTTATGGGAATCAAAGAAACTTTGTTCAAGCCATAGCTGACTATAACAAAGCCATTGACTTAGACCCTAATTATGCACTGGCCTACTATAATCGCGGGTTTACCTATTTTATGATCAAGGATTATGGCCAGGCCTGGTTAGACGTGTATGAGGCAGAAGGATTAGGAGCGACGATTAATCCTGAATTTCTGGCTGCACTTAAGGAAGCATCCGGAAGGGATAAGTAGGTTAATTTTATTCACCCCTATTAAGGGCTGGACTTAATCGTCTAGCCCTTTTTGTTTGCTTACAATTTTGGTATTTTAGCTCGCATTGTAACGATTGTATGTTTATGAAAACGCTTTCAAAACTGGTTGCAAATGGTATTGAAATGGTTATGCACATATGATAAATTTTATTGCACATTTGATATTCTAAAAGGTAAAGAGATGAATAAAAGAGGCTCTGGCAATAGAAATAGGACAGGAAAAGATAAGATGCTATCAGATTATTGGCTAAATTTTCCGCAATTACAGAGAAGCCTTTATATCAAGCAGTTAAAGAAATGGAAGTTTTACATTAAGGATTAAAACTTTTCCTACTTTTACTACCACTGGGTTGGACTTAACCGTTCAGCCCTTTTTGTTTCCACAGCTTCTCTAGATCTGTAAATTTTAGTATTCTCAGGAGTCCCGCATGGTTACTTAGCACTGTAAAATCTTTGGATTTGTGGTAAAATAACAAAAGATTCAGTTTAGAAGAAAAGGGGTAGCGATGGATAGCCTAAGATTGTTAAGTGAAAACGAGAGATTAGTTAGTAAATTGTATACTATCTACGCTGAGAAATTTCCTGAAGTGAAGGAATTTTGGCTCCAAAAAGCAGCCGAGGAGAACGTACACGCTGAATTATTAGAAAGTGTGCGGTTAATAAAGCAAGAAACTCCTTCTTTTTTTCAAGAAGATAGATTTAGTATAGAGGCCATAGAGCTTACAATGTCTTTTGTAAAGGATTTAATACAAAAGGCTGAAAACTCCACTTTAATAAATGCTTTATCTATGGCTAGAGACATCGAGCATAGTTTAATTGAGAGATATTTTTTTAAAGTTATACCTAGTGATTCACCCACTATTAAGAATGCTTTTGCTAAGATAGAACAAGATACTAAAAGACACAGGGAAGAAATTCAAGAACTATGGCTTAAGTATGCTATCAAATAAAAGAGTGCTTAAGTAAAATCCTTATATCCTGTTGGGCTGGACTTAATCGTTTAGCCCTTTTTGTTTGCTTACAATTTTGGAATTTGTGATAGAATACAATTCAGTGGGTTTCGTTGGGACAAAACAGAAAAGAGGAGGAAAGATGAAAAAACTAAAGCTGGCGGTTATGTTTGCTGCAGTTACGGTGTTATCAATATGTGTTTATACTTTTCTGCTGGGAAATGAATTCTTTAAGGGTAAATTTACAAATGACGCAATATCATGGTATTTTCTGGCCAAAGGATTATTTTGTTCGATTGCCCTGTATCTTCTGGTTTTAATATTAGAACAACTGCATGAAAAAAAATAAACTTAAATTACTTAATTATTAGAAAATCAAGTAGTTAGATAAAATTGGGGCTGTAGCTCAGTTGGGAGAGCACCTCGTTCGCAACGAGGGGGCCAGGAGTTCGATCCTCCTCAGCTCCACAAAAAATTTACGACAAGTAAATTTTTTGGGATACTAGAGCGAGCGTAAAACGGCACGACAAGTGACCAAAGGGAATCTCTTCAGGGACGCCGTAGCGAGCGTAGTGCCACTAGTTATTAGCGCCTTGAGATGCTGTCAAAACTAAAGATTTATTCAATGCCTTATAAAATTATCCCCTTCATTCATATTTTTATCTTTTTGGCGTATCTAAACTGCTCTGCGGCTTTGATTAAGCAGCCGGAATTTGGCGGACAGTTTTATCCAGCCGGCAAAGAAGAACTATCGGGGATGGTGGATAATTTGTTAGAAAATGCAGCGCCTGATCAAACCTCCGATGAGATCTTTATGCTGGTTAGCCCGCACGCGGGTTACGGTTTTTCCGGCCAGACTGCAGCTTTTGGGTACAAACTTATAAAAGGTAAGAGCTATAAAACCGTAATCATTATGGGGACTAGCCATCATCAGGTTTTTAACGGAGCTGCTCTTTATGGAGCAGGAAGTTTTGCTACTAGTTTAGGCAAAGTTGATGTTGATGAGAAATTCACAAAAAGTATTCTGGGTAAGTATCCTGAAGTTTTTGAGAATCCTTCTGCGTTCAATAATGAGCACTCCGTAGAAGTACAGTTGCCTTTTTTGCAGAAAGCATTAACTGATTTTAAAATTGTTCCGGTAGTAGTGGGGGATTGTTCGCTGGAGGCATGTAAAAAAATTGTACTTTTGTTTAAAGAAGCGATTGGCCAACGCCAAGATGTCCTGCTGATAGTATCTACGGATCTGTATCACGGCTATGATTTTAAAGAAGCGCTGGAGGTGGATGGGCTGACTTTGGATTTAATCAAAAAAATGGATTACCAGGGGCTGTATTATGCTTTGCGTGATGGCAGCGCCCAAGCCTGTGGAGGATTTGCTACTGTGGTGGCCTTAAATATTGCTAAAGAATTAGGGATGTTAAGGTTAGAAGTGCTCAATCATACGAATTCCGCAATAGTCACGGGTAAGTTAGTTAAAGGGGAGTGGACAGTGGGTTATGCCAGTTGCGCAGTTTTTAGGCAGGGAGGAGAAAACATGTTGACCACTTGGCAAAAAGAAAAGCTTTTACAGATTGCGCGCCAATCTATTGCGATGTATCTGGAAACCGGTAAAAAACTGCCGGTTTCTGAATCTGACTTGGTATTAAATCAAAAGAGTGGTGCTTTTGTCACACTTAATCAACATCAGGAGTTAAGAGGGTGTATCGGAAATCTCATCGGAAGCCAGCCTCTTTATCTGACTGTGCGCGATATGGCGATTGAAGCGGCAGTGGATGACCCGCGGTTTTCGGCGCTTACTTTGCCGGAACTTAAGGACGTAGAAATTGAGATCTCTGTTTTGTCTCCATTAGAAAAAGTGCCTTCTGCCGAAAAGATTGAATTAGGAAAACATGGAGTATTGGTGCGCCGCGGCAGTCAGAGCGGGGTATTCCTTCCTCAGGTAGCCACGGAAACCGGCTGGAGTAAAGAAGAGTTTTTGAATAATCTCTGTGCCCATAAAGCCGGTCTGGCCGCCAATGCCTGGAAAGATAAGGATACTCAGCTTTATATCTTTAGCGCGGAAGTTTTTTCTGAAAAAGGAGCAAAAAAATAGTGAATCGTTTCTGGATTGAAAAGATTGATCTAACCGATAAAATTATTATTTTAAATGATGCCGCCCAGCTGCACCATTTAAAGGATGTGTTAAGAGCTCGGCCCAAAGATAAGGTGGCGGTTTTTGACCATGACGGGAATGAATATGTGACGCAAGTTCTAGAGATTGGCTCAAGCGGTGCCCGGCTAGAAATAAAAGAAAAAAGGCCGCCTAATGATTTGGATATTGAAATTACCGTGGCTTGCGCCATTCCTAAAAAAGTAAAAATGGATGATATCATTGATAAGCTTACGCAATTAGGGGTGGCCTGTATAATTCCGCTGCAGACCGAACGGGTAATCGTTAAATTAGATAAGCAAAAAAAGATCCAGCGTTTCCAGCGCTGGGAGAAGATTGCCGAAAGTGCGGTTAAACAGAGCCAGCGCAGTAAATTTGTACTGATTGAGCCGGTAACTGATTTTAAGGATGCCATTGCCAACCGGCAGGATTTCGATTTAAAATTAATTCCGACATTGGAGGCAGAGAGAGAAACTCTCAAAAATATTTTTAATCAAACGACCCGTCAACTTAAGAAAATAATGGTGCTCATCGGTCCGGAAGGTGATTTTACCCTCCAAGAGATTGCCCTGGCCAAAGCAGCGGGTTTTCTGCCGGTGAGCCTTGGTAAGCAGGTTCTGCGTGTAGATACGGCGGCCATTGCTGTAGTTAGCTTTATTAAGCTTAATGCAGATCACTAATCGGCAGCCCGGCCGCACCATAAAATTCTTCACCCTCGGTTGTAAGGCTAACCAGTATGATACCCAGAGTATCCGTGAGCGATTTATAAGTAAGGGTTTTGTGGAGTCCGGGAAAGATAAGCCGGCGGATTATTTTCTGATCAATACCTGTACGGTTACTTCCGGAGCTGACCAGAAATCCCGTAATATTATCCGCAGGTGTATTCAAGCAACTCCTCGGTCGCGGGTAATTGTGACCGGATGTTTAGCGGAAAAAGATTGGCGACAGTTAAAAAGTATTAAAGGGATTACTTTAATTGTAAAAAAGTCTTTTTTTCCTGAAAAAATTAGCAGTTTTAGTCAGCATACGCGGGCTTTTTTAAAGATTCAGGATGGATGCAGCAACTTTTGCACTTATTGTAAAGTAGCTTTAGTTCGCGGAAGGGAACGCAGCAAAGAATTAAAAGAAATACTGCAAGAGGCAAAGCAGTTGGTTGCCTGCGGATATAAGGAAATCGTTTTAACCGGTATTTGTCTGGGCGCCTACGGCAGAAGCTCCGGGGTTAAAGCCACTCTGGTGGATGTGGTGGATAGTTTAGAGAAAATCAAAGGTTTATCCCGCATAAGATTAAGTTCGATAGAAGCCGGGGATGTTTCCTCCGAGTTAGTTAAATACATGCAGCGCAGCAAAAAGCTTTGCCGGCACTTGCATATTCCTATTCAAAGCGGTGATGACCATATTCTGAGGTTGATGAATCGCAAATATAGCAAAAAAAAATATGCGGATTTAATTGCCGGATTAAAGGCGAGCATTCACGGGATTGCGATTACCACGGATTGTCTGGTTGGCTTTCCCGGAGAAACCCCAGAGTGTTTTGCCAATACCGTGGATCTGTTAAAAAAAATTATGCCGTTAAAAGTGCATATTTTCCCTTACTCTAGCCGGCCGCAAACCAAAGCGGCAAAATTCAAAGGATTAGTGGATCCAAAAGTAATCCGCGCCCGTTGTGATAAATTAGCCCAGGTGGCCAAAGAATGCCGTAATAAATTTATGCAAGAGTTTCTGGGTAGGGAAGCTGAAGTTTTAATCGAAACAGAAGCCAAAGGCCATCCTGCTTATTTGGAGGGCCTAACGGACAATTATTTAAAGGTAAGATTGCCGTTTGTGCCCAATCTAAAAAATGTTGTGGTAGGCGCCAGGCTTAAAAATATTCGGCTGGATAGCTTTAGCGGGGAATATGTTGACAATCCTCAATTTTAAAGATATATTTGAAAATATATGAAACAGCGCATTTATTACCATCATACGGATTGCGGAGGAGTAGTTTATTACGCCAATTATCTTAATTTCCTAGAGGAGGCGCGCACGGAGTATTTTGCGCTTAAAAACGCTTCCATTAAGCAGCTGTCTGATTCGGGGATTATGTTTGTGGTCTCGCGCCAGGAGATAGATTATAAGTTTCCGGCCGCTTATGGCGATGAGCTGGATATTCAAACTCAAGTCGGAGAGATAACCGGTGTGAGTATCGAGTTTTTACATGAAATCTACAATCAAAATAAGCGGTTAATTATTAAAGCTAAAACCATTCTGGTCTGTGTTGATAAGACTTTGAAGCCGCAAGCCATTCCTGAAGATCTGCGTAAAAAAATCTCATAACTTCTTTAATTCAATGCTGAAGGTGAATTTATGGATAATTTCCTGGAATTTCTAAAAACTAGACGTAGCGTAAGGTTATTTGAAAACAAAAGTATATCTAAAAAACAGCTGGAGAAAATTGTGGATGCTGCTAGATTTGCTCCGACTGCTAGGAACCTGCAGCCTTGGGAATTTGTGGTGATCACGGACAAGGTTAAATTAAGTCAGCTGGCGGATTTGGCGGAAAACGGCAAATTTCTGGGCCAGGCAGCTGCCTGTGTTGCGGTTTTTTCTGCGGATACAAAATATTTCTTAGAAGACGCAAGCGCGGCTACTTGCAATATTCTTTTAGCGGCCACGGCTTTGGGTATTGGCTCTTGCTGGATTGCCGGAGATAAGAAGCCTTATTGCCAGCAGGTAAACGCCTTGTTAAATGCACCGCTGGGTATGAAGTTGATCAGTATGGTGGCTTTAGGCTATCCGCTAGAAAAGAATGTTTTTAAAGTTATGGCTAAAAGAGATTTAAAGGAACTGTTGCACTGGGAGAAATTTTGATGCCTTCTACGGGATATTTGCGGATTGGTGGAGCAGGTTGCTTGTTGCCCCTGTTAATTATTTTTAATCTATTTTTTGGCAGGTTGATCTTTAACTCTGCCGGCCTTTGGTTAGGGGTGGAGGTAGTCTTAGTTTTAATTTTTATGCTTAAAATCAGGCTGATGATCTCCAGAATTACTCAACAGTTTAGTTCAGTTGGTTCAAATAACCAAAAGCATAAACCACTGGGCAAGGTAATCGATGTCCAGGGGCAGGAAGTTGAAGATGGCAATTAAATTATCGCTGGTAATTCCCACCTACAACGAAGCATTAAATATAGCAGAATTATGCCAAAAGATAATTAATGTTTTGGAGGGGATGGCTTTAGATTTTGAAATTATTATTGTTGATGATGATAGCCCTGATGGAACCTGGAGAATTGCCGATGATCTAGCCAAGCAAGATTTAAGAATAAAGCTAATCCGTAGGATGAGCGACAGAGGCCTGGGGAGCGCGGTAGTTAGCGGTTGGGCAGTTTCCCGGGGTGGAATTTTAGGCGTGATGGATGCAGATCTCCAGCATCCTCCTGAAATTTTAGAAGTAATGATCAGCCAGATGATTAATTGCCAAGAAATTGATATTGTAGTTGCCAGTAGGTATGTAGCTAAAGGAGGCGTCTTAAATAAAAGTTTTTGGCAAACCTTTAGGTCTCAGTTAGCTATTCTTTTAGGGTTAATTTTAGCTCCGAGGATTTTTAAATTAGTTAAGGACCCGATGTCAGGGTATTTTATCTTACGTAAAGAAGTGATTTTTGGCAAGCAGCTTAGTCCCAGGGGGTATAAGATTCTTTTAGAAGTTTTGGCCATGGGCAGCTACAGAAAAGTTTGCGAGGTGCCTTTTATTTTTGG
>JAZDLL010000080.1:0-4112 GCA_043802105.1 Candidatus Omnitrophota bacterium | reverse complement strand
TCCCGATATGATTGAAAAAGATGTCTGGGCGGTTTATTCTAAAGTGGTAAAAGCCTGCCGGATCGCTGAAAAACACGGAGTGGGGATTGTTACTTTAGGAGGTTTTACCTCTATTGTTTCCGAGCGGATTGGCCATCAAATTTCCCAGGAAGTAGATGTTCCGATCACTACCGGCAACAATTTTACTGCGGCAATGGCCATTGACGGGGTTCTTAAAGCAGCTAAACTGCTCGATTTGGATTTATCCTCGGCAAATCTGGCTATTATCGGAGGGACCGGGGATATCGGCAGCGGTTGCGCCAAAGTCCTGGTCAATCATGTGAAGCAACTTATTGTAACAGGTAAAACCAAAGCTAATCTTGATAAGATTGGCGGGGAACTGTCACAAAAAAGAAAAGCCAGGATCATAACCACTACAGACAACCAAAAAGCTGTTTCAGATGCGGATATTGTCATTGCTGCTGCCAGCGCAAGTTCCGCGATTATTAATATCGACTGGTTTAAACCCGGAGCCATAATCTGCGATGTAGGATATCCTAAAAACATCTCCTATGCTCCGGTAACCAGAGATGACATCCTGATTTTCTCCGGCGGGCTGGCTAAACCGCCGACACCGGTCAAATTCCCGATAGATGTAGGATTACCCTCCCCGGAAACACTTTATGGTTGTTTTTGCGAAGCCATAATCCTGGCTTTGGAAAAAAGGTTTGAAAGTTTCAGTTTCGGCAGGGGGAACATCACTCCTGAGAAGATAAACGAAATCAGAAACCTGGGTTTAAAACACGGTTTTTGTGTTTCGGATTTTTACTGGGGAGATAAATTAATTGATGAAACAAGCGTTAATAAGCTAAAAGGAATTATCAAAAAAAATAAAACCAACAAAAAAAACAGTTTCTTGAGCCGGATATTCCGGAAATAAAATAATGAAGCTATATCCCTTGCTTTCATTGATCGCCGGTTTGGTTTGTTTTTCTTTCGCCTCAATAGTGATATTCAAAGGCAAAGAAAACAAAAAGAACCGGTCTTTTTTTCTGGCGTCAGCGCTTACGGGGATATGGACACTTTTCCCTTTCTTAACCAGCCTGCCGAAAAACAATAGTTCAGTGTTAGTTATCGCCAGGTTACTGTATTTTTTTGCCGCTTTTGTTCCTACCGCCTGGTATTATTTTATGGTTAATCTTTTAGAAATCGAAAAAAACCAAAGAAAAACCATTTTTTTTATTTTTATCTCCGTGATCTTCGCTTCCCTAAGTTTTACCCCATTACTGGTAAAAGGAGTAGCTCGTTTTGCTCCAAACTTTTATCCTCAAGCCGGGGCGTTTTATTTCTTATTCATCATCTTCTTCTTAATAATATTCTCGGAAATTATCCTCCGGCTCTACCTGGTATTTAAAAATGCAACCGGTTATCGTAAGAGCCAGATTCTCTATGTCTGCGTCGCCTACACAGCTGGAGCCTTAAGCGGAGCTTTGCACTTTTTATCGGCTTACACCGGCAAAGAACCTATTTCTCATGATATTTTTATTATTTTATACCCGATAATTATTACCTATACAATTACCAAATACCGCCTCCTGGACATCGAAGTCTTAATCACCAGGACCGGTATTTTTGTTTCGGTTTACACTCTGGTCCTCGGATTACCGTTTCTTTTTGCTTATCTTTTTAAGAACTCTTTAATAAATTTACTGGGCGCGGACTGGTGGATGGGGCCCCTGGTTTTAATGGCTTTCCTGGCCACCGCCGGGCCATTTATGTACATTTACCTCCAAAAGAGGACAGAAGCAATACTTTTACGCGAGCAGCGCCGTTATCAGGAAGCTTTAAAGCAGGCTGCTGTCGGGATGACCCGGATCCACAACCTGAATAAACTTCTAAATTTTTTGGTTGACAATATCACCAAAAACGTGCGCATTTCACATTCGGCGATCTACCTGCGGGACTCGACAACTGGCGATTTTACCCTTAAAGACGGCCGTAACCTGAAAAAGAACCAGCCGGTATTCTTAAATAAATCCAACCTGCTCGTTGATTGCCTGCAAAAACAAAAAGATCCGTTGCTTTACGAAGAGGTAAAACGAAAATCCGAAGAAACTCCGGATTCTGTGTTTAGTGAGTTGGAAAAACAAATGCGCTCGCTAAACGCCAGCGTGGTTGTAGCCTGTTCTTTGGATGACAAGCTTTTAGGGCTTCTTATTCTGGGGAATAAGTATTCCGGCAAAAGTTATACCACGGATGATTTAGACATCTTCTTATTATTAGCCAGCGGAGCGGCGTTAGCTATCGAAAACGCGCTTCTTTATGAAAACATCGAAGCGCAAGTGCAACTTCGGACCCAGGAATTGGTGGAAGTGCAGAAACAACTCGTCCATGCGGAAAAACTGGCTACTGTCGGAACTTTGGCCGGCGGAGTAGCTCACGAAATAAACAACCCTTTAACCGCGATCCTAACCAATGTCCAGATGCTTCTATCCGGCGATGAGCTGGATAAAGAATCGCTGGAAATGATCGAAGAAGCGACTAAGCGCTGCAAGACAATAGTCCAGAAACTGATGGCTTTCTCCAAAAAACCGATGGAAAGCACTATGATGTATAGAATTAACCTCCTGGAGATCATCCAGCGCACCGTGGATTTCTTAAAATACCAGTTGGAACAGGATAATATTAGTTTAGAGGTTACTGCCGGCAAAGAATCGTATCCAGTCATGGCTAATCACGATGAACTGGGACAAGTTGTTACTAATATCGTTTTAAATGCCCGGGACGCAATAAAACAGATAAAAAAAAGCGGCACTGTTTTTATAACCCTTTTAGAAGAAGAAAACTGGATCAAGATCTGTATTAAGGATGAAGGAGTAGGGATTCCCCCGGAAATATTGAACCGGATCTTCGACCCTTTTTTCACCACTAAGGAAGTCGGTAAAGGGCTGGGGTTAGGATTATCTATTTGCCAATCTATTATTGAAAAGCATAAAGGAAAAATAATTGTCGAATCTGAATTAAACAAAGGCTCAATGTTTGTTTTGCAACTTCCTAAATTAAAAGACGAATAATACACTTGTGAAGTAACCAAGAAAGAGAGGCTGGGTATGTCCAAAAGAATACTAGTAATTGATGATGAAGCAATGATCACTTTAAGCCTGCGTAAACTGCTAAAAAAAGAAGGCTACGATGCAACCATAGTCTCAAGCGGAGTAGAAGCGTTAGAGAAAATAAAAGCCGAAGATTTTGACCTTTTGATCCTGGATATCCGGATGCCGCTACTTGATGGAATTGAGACCATTAAGAACACGCGGGAAATCCGTATCCAGCAGGGAAAATCCCTAATTCCCGAAATACTGATTACCGGATACGCTGACGAAGAAAAATATAAAAACGCCGTGGACTTAAAAGTTTCGGCATTTTTATATAAACCATTTGATACTCAAGAACTCCTGGCTATAATAAAAAACACTTTAATTCGTTAATCGTTAGTTGTTAATCGTTAATCGTTAAAAAAGTGAAGACTTTGATTTTTTCTGCAAGGGGGCTTAAAATGATGCTTAAAGATAAGGTTGCCATAATCAGCGGCGCTTCGCGGGGGATCGGCCGCGCCATAGCGTTGGAACTGGCTAAAGAGGGCTGTCATATTTCTTTTAGTTTCCGCAAAAACGGATCCGAAGCCCGGAAACTTGAAGATGAAATAGCGAAACTCGGCCGTAAAGTTAAAGCTTTTTGCGTAGATATTAAAGATTATGCTGCGGTAGCTGACTGGGCCAGCCAAACCAAGGAATATTTCCCAGGCTTGGATATTGTGGTCAATAACGCCGGGATTATCAAAGATAAAGCCCTGATGTTTATGGAGAAAGAGGACTGGCAGGAAGTCATTGATACTAACCTGACCGGAGTTTATAACTTAAGCCGCGCGGCAATCACCGGTTTTCTGAAACAAAAAAGCGGCAGTATTATTAATATTAGCTCAGTCAGCGGCCTTATTGGTTTAGCCAGGCAGACAAATTATTCCGCGTCCAAAGCCGGGATGATCGGGTTTACCAAGGCGCTAGCTAAAGAAGTAGCCGGGTATAATATCCGAGTTAATGCCATAGCCGCAGGTTTTATTGAAACCGATATGA